>NZ_JADEWU010000149.1:0-3046 GCF_015207485.1 Planktothrix mougeotii LEGE 06226 | reverse complement strand
TGGTGCAGCCAATATTCTTCGCAAAGTATCGGCAACATTAGGATTAAATCTTAATGGAGTCAGTAGAGGCGCATTGACTACGCCTTTAAGAATCCGTTTTTGGTGTTCTTAAGAATCCCCGTCTCTTCAGAGCGGGGAGTGTCAAAAACAATTAAATGGCTTCTAAGTTTTTTTCTCCAGTACGAATGCGGATAATTTCTTCCACTGGAGAGATAAAGATCTTACCATCACCAATTTCCCCGGTGCGAGCGGCGGCGATGACTTTCTCCAAAACCATATCCACTTGGCTATCTTCTACAACGATTTCGACTTTGAGTTTTTGCAAGAACTCAACGGTATATTCCGAACCTCGATAACGTTCTGTTTGACCCTTCTGACGTCCGAAACCTCTAACTTCAGAAACGGTCATCCCAACAATACCTGCATTGACCAGGGCTATTTTGACCTCATCAAGCTTAAAAGGCCGAATAATTGCTTCTATCTTCTTCAAGATCCTCACTCCTCAAGCTGAATATTTCGTTTAGTCGTCACTTAGCATTCTATCTTTTGATATCACCGCCAAGAGACTGTTATTTGTAAAATATGCTACAATTGATCTCCAAAATGGAAGATGGGTTTGTTCCTCCTGACACCTCTATCCGAATTTAATCTAAGCCGGATGAACAACGAGGCAAAAGGGGGGAAACTGCCCCAGAGCCAGAGAGATTTTACCATACTTTGGACAGTTGGCTTGACGGTTTCAGAATCGATCTGTAGATTCGGCAATTTTCAGCCGAAGAAAAATCTATCCGATTCCCTTAAAAACTGCACGCGGCTGATATTGTAAAATCTTGTTAAAAGTAGCAGTTTCTCAAGCGTGAGAGCTTGGTAACTTTTAAAATAAAACAACTATGTATGGGCAGGTTAATCAAAAGCATCTTTGAACGTGATTATGTGCATTGAAAAACCTACCCCCCAAGTCAACTAAAACACAGTTTGAGGAATTACTGTGCAACTAAAAACTAAAATAGCTGCAAAACGGGCAACGGGTGCTTACGCATTGATGGATAGTTTGAAACGCCATGGCGTGAAGCATATTTTCGGTTATCCAGGTGGAGCGATTTTACCGATTTATGATGAACTCTATCGCTTTGAAGCCACTGGAGATTTGCAACATATTCTGGTGCGTCATGAACAAGGAGCCGCCCATGCGGCGGATGGTTATGCACGAGCAACGGGTCGAGTCGGGGTGTGTTTTGGCACGTCGGGGCCGGGAGCGACGAATTTAGTCACCGGAATTGCGACGGCCCAAATGGATTCAATTCCGATGGTGGTGATCACCGGACAGGTTCCCCGTGCTGCCATTGGTACGGATGCGTTCCAAGAAACGGATATCTACGGCATCACCCTTCCAATTGTGAAGCATTCCTATGTGGTGCGTGATCCCAAGGATATGGCTCGAATTGTGGCTGAAGCGTTCCATATTGCCAGTAGTGGACGTCCTGGCCCGGTTTTAATTGATATTCCTAAAGATGTAGGTTTAGAAGAATTTGATTATATTCCCGTTAACCCTGGAGAAGTCACCTTACCCGGATATCGGCCAACGGTCAAAGGCAACACTCGCCAAATTAATCAAGCGATTAAATTAATTCGCCAAGCACAACGACCGTTGTTATATGTGGGGGGAGGCGCGATTTCTGCTGGAGCCCATTCGGAAATTCAAGAGTTAGCAGAATTGTTTAACCTACCTGTGACAACTACCCTGATGGGTAAGGGGTCGTTTGATGAAAGTCACCCCCTATCAGTGGGAATGTTGGGAATGCACGGCACCGCCTATGCGAATTTTGCGGTGACGGAATGCGATTTATTAATTGCCGTTGGCGCCCGTTTTGATGACCGGGTAACGGGGAAACTAGATGAATTTGCCTCCCGTGCCAAGGTGATTCATATTGATATTGATCCGGCGGAAGTTGGGAAAAACCGCGCCCCTGATGTTCCCATTGTTGGGGATGTTAGACAGGTGTTAGTGGATTTGTTGCGTCGATGTCATGAAACCGGGGGTGGGACTGAAGCCAGCCAGACGGTGGAATGGTTACAACGAATTGACCATTGGCGGGAAGATTATCCTTTAATTGTTCCCAACTACGAGGATGAGCTTTCTCCTCAAGAGGTGATTGACACCTTGGGGAAAATGGCTCCGAATGCCTACTACACAACGGATGTGGGACAGCACCAAATGTGGGCCGCTCAATTCCTGAAAAATGGCCCCCGTCAGTGGATTTCCAGTGCTGGCTTAGGGACGATGGGCTATGGAATGCCCGCAGCGATGGGAGCAAAAACCGCCCTACCCAATGAAGAAGTGATTTGTGTGGCTGGGGATGCCAGTATTCAGATGAATATTCAGGAGTTGGGAACCCTGAGTCAATATGGCATTCATGTGAAAACCGTGATTGTCAATAATGGTTGGCAAGGCATGGTGCGCCAATGGCAAGAAACCTTCTATGGCGAGCGCTATTCTTCTTCTAATATGCAGCCTGGAATGCCTGATTTTGTGATGTTAGCGCAGGCTTACGGGGTGAAGGGAATAAAAGTGACTCGTCGGGAGGAACTCAAAGAGGCTATTGCAGAAATGTTGGCTTATGATGGCCCGGTATTAATGGATGTGCAGGTGAAACGGGATGAAAACTGTTATCCAATGGTAGCACCGGGTAAGAGCAATGCTCAAATGATCGGTTTACCGGAGCGGACAAAACTCGAAACCATTGAGTTAGTATATTGCAGCAATTGTGGCGCGAAAAACGTAGCCAGCAATCATTTCTGTCCTGAGTGTGGAACTAAACTTTAATTCACGTTATTAACAGGATTAGCAACCCCAATATGGGGTTGTTTTTTTTGTTGATATAAGGTATTGCTCTTGTTGAACGATAGCAAGTCTAAATGACGTGAGTTCGACGAAGCGATCGCTCGAATCAATCCCCATCGTACCCAAAGGTGTCATGATAACTTTGGGGAAATCACTGCCATTTTTTCCCACAATGAGCCAAACAAATTTTCTAAGCGTACAAAT
>NZ_JADEWU010000148.1:0-3064 GCF_015207485.1 Planktothrix mougeotii LEGE 06226 | reverse complement strand
GTTTTAGAGACAATTCGGGTTTTCTTCTTATCAGCTTCAGATAATTCTTCTCCAGATTGTAAGCGAGTGGCACTGGTTTGAAGTACCGTTGCTGCGCTTTTATCTCCCATTTGTAAAGCGGTTTTAGCCGCAGTTTGTAACATCGTTGCGGCTCCAGCGCGATCGCCTTGTTGGAGTTTCGTTTCCGCAATTTGAGTTTGACGATATTTGGCTAGAGCTAAAATTTGTTGTTGTACAAATCCATCAGCTTTCGGTTGATAGGAACTCACAAAATTTCCGTCCACCCAGATCGGATCAGAATATAAATTTTGTAAGTCTAAAGAAGGATCATCATAACGAACTTGCACTTGGGCGATCGCTTGTTTTCCTTCCGAAAATTGACCAAAATATAAATTGGCTAAAACCACCCGATCCACATCTTTCATCACATCCCCTAGACGAACCATCCATTTTTCTCCTTCTTTTTGAACAGGTAATTCGATGGTATCCGGGGCAACTTGGGCGATGGGTTTGAGTTCGGCTAACCGCACATTCGGCATTAAATCTAAGAGTAAATAGGCATTGGTTAACCCCACCGACTGCATCTTATTAAATAAACGACTAAATTCATCCAGGGCTTGTTCAGGATATTCAATATAAGCCAAACTTCCTCCCGCCGCATCAGCAATTTCTTCTAAAACATCCGAGTTCCAATCTTCCCCAAACCCTAAAGTATTGATGGTTAAGTTATAATTAGCAGCAAGTTGGGCTAATTTCAAACAGCGCGTATTGTCGCCGTGTTCGTTTTCCCCATCGGTTAATAAAAAGGCTTGAGAAATTCGTTCAGCTTTGCCTTTACCCAATTCTTCAATACCTAATTTTAGGCCTTCATCAATGGCTGTCCCCCCAGATGTTCTCAAGCTATTAATTTTACGTTTAATATTGTCCAAATCTTTAATATCTTGATTGGGAATTAAAACCTTAGCGCGATGATCAAACGCTATAATAGAAATGCGATCGCCGGGTTTTAATCGATCCACTAACTCGATCGCCGCCTGTTTGACCGTTTCTAAGGGTTTTCCACTCATGGAACCGCTATGATCTAAAATCAGGCACAAATTCAAAGGGACATCAGCATCAGTTTGGGAGGGAAAAGCCGAAATGGAGATCGCAAGCTGACGTTGACTGGTTGCCTGGGAGACATCGAAGTTGGGATCGCTAAGAATCGCTTGCAAACTGACTTTCATAGGATTACCTGGAGTTGCGCTACTATTTTTATAAGTTTAAGGATGAGAATTCCTCATGAGAGAACCCATTCAAGCTGTGCAATCGGCATATTCTTACACCGATAGCCCGATTCGGACTCCCCCGCCAGATTTGGAATCCCTTCTATTGAAGGAAAGGATTGTCTATCTGGGACTTCCCCTGTATTCGTCCGATGACATCAAACGTCAAGTGGGGATTGATGTTACTGAACTGATTATCGCTCAACTGCTTTACTTACAGTTTGACGATCCAGAGAAACCCATCTATTTCTACATCAACTCAACGGGAACTTCCTGGTATGGAGGAGATGCAATTGGGTTTGAAACCGAAGCCTTTGCCATTTGCGATACCCTGGGTTATATTAAACCTCCGGTTCATACCATTTGTATTGGTCAAGCCATGGGAACTGCTGCCATGATTTTAGCAGCCGGAACCAAAGGATATCGGGCGAGTTTACCCCATGCCACCATTGTTTTAAATCAAGCTAAAAGTGGGGCGAGAGGTCAAGCAACGGATATCCAAATTCGGGCGAAAGAAGTTCTTGATAATAAAAGAACCATGTTAGAAATTTTGTCAAAAAGTACCGGACAATCGGTGGAAAAAATTTCTAAAGATACGGATCGGATGTTCTATTTGACACCCGATGAAGCCAAGGAATATGGTTTAATTGACCGGGTGTTAAAGAGTCGGAAAGAATTGCCTTCATTGGTGGCAACGGTTTAACATTAATTTAGACTTCAAAAGGGGTAAAGCTATGCCTATTGGGATTCCGAGTGTTCCTTATCGTCTTCCAGGTAGTCAATACGAAAGATGGATTGATATTTATACCCGTTTGGGTGTAGAACGGATTTTATTTTTAGGTCAAGAAGTCACCGATGGGTTAGCAAATCGGATTGTCGCCCAAATGCTGTATTTAGATGCGGAGGATTCTAATAAACCCATTTATTTGTATATCAATTCTCCGGGGGGATCGGTAACAGCAGGGATGGCAATTTACGATACCATGCAATACATTAAAGCCGATGTGATTACCATTTGTGTGGGTTTAGCGGCTTCAATGGGAGCGTTTTTATTAGCCGCAGGAAGCCCTGGAAAACGTTTGGCTTTACCTCATGCTCGGATTATGATTCACCAACCTTTAGGAGGGGCAAGGGGTCAAGCAACGGATATCGAAATTGAAGCAAAAGAAATTTTGAGAATCCGCAGCTTGTTGAATGATATTTTAGCCAGTCGTACCGGGCAAACGTTGGAAAAAATTCAGAAAGATACGGATCGAGATTATTTTCTCTCGGCCCAAGAAGCCAAGGATTATGGTTTAATTGACCAAGTGATTGAAGAACGAGTTCCGGTGGCATTAACCGCAGGTTAACTGTTTATTATTCACAACAATTGGTGGGTTTTGCCCACCAATTCACCCTGTAATTCTTTTTCTACATTAATCAAATCACTGATAGAATTAGTCAGCACCCCGCTCTGAAGAGACGGGGCTATGCGCTCCGCGCAGGCTACGCCAACATGCCTCTAACTTTAGATAGCTGACCAGCTATAGCCTAACGGCTACGTTTTCTGGATCATAATACCCACGAATGCGACGCTAGTTTGTGGCTCTATTGTTAACAATTAAACAGTTTTACGAGGGGTAAGACAGTGTTGTTAGCGCAAAAAGTTCGGAAAACATTGGCGAAGCGAACCTTACCCTAGAAATAGGAGTCATTTCATGTCTAATTACGTCTTTGTAATTGATACAAATAAACAGCCTCAAAACCCAGTACATCCTGCTCAAGCTCGATTGTTATTGAATCAAGGTCAAGCTGCGGTT
>NZ_JADEWU010000021.1:0-78340 GCF_015207485.1 Planktothrix mougeotii LEGE 06226 | reverse complement strand
AAACAGACAATGCCTCCTTGTAATAAGCGATCGCGGTTTCAATATTCTCGGCTTTTTCCCCTTGGATGCAAACCCTGTAGGCATTACCGAGACCTATTTGTGTCGTCGCCCAATCTTGGGGAAAAGCGTTGCGGGTATAAACAGACAATGCCTCCTTGTAATAAGCGATCGCGGTTTCAATATTCTCGGCTTTTTCCCCTTGGATGCGAACCCTGTAGGCATTACCGAGACCTATTTGTGTCTTCGCCCAATCTTGGGGAAAAGCGTTGCGGGTATAAACAGACAATGCCTCCTTGTAATAAGCGATCGCATTTTCAATATTCTCGGCTTTTTCCCCTTGGATGCGATGACCGTAGGCAAGACCGAGATTATTTTGTGTCATCGCCCAATCTTGGGGAAAATCGTTGGGGGTTAAAACAGACAATGCCTCGGTGAAACAAGCGATCGCATTTTCAATATTTTGGGCTGTTTCCCCTTGGATGTGATCGCTGTAGGCAGCACCGAGACCTATTTGTGTCATCGCCCAATATTGGGGAAAAGCCTTGGGGGTATAAACAGACAATGCCTCGGTGTAACAAGCGATCGCCGTTTTAATATTCTCGGCTTTTTCCCCTTGGATACGACCCCGGTAGTTAATTCCTAAAAGATTTTGAATTATTGCCCACAACTGGGCGTAACTTTCCCTTGTCCAAACAGTTAAGGCTAATTTTAAACAAGTAATCCCAATTTCTATATTCAGGGCGCGGTTGCCCAGAGGAAAACCGTAAATTATATAATTGAATGAATATAAATTTGATGCGATTTGATCGGATTGGTCGGCGTCGGCGTTTTGCAGTTGTTCTGTTGCCCATTCTTGCAAGGTGAGAATAAAAGTTTGATCTAATTTATCGCTATTTTCTAGGAGTAAGGGATAGACCGCTTCAGGATTATCTATATTCTCGGCAATTGCTGTTAATATTTTGATTAATAGTTCTAAGTAGGCATCGTTCATGGTGAGGGCGGGTTGGGGTTGGGTCTGGCTATTATTGAAAATTATACTCTATTCAGTAGGGTGTGTAAGGGCAGCGATCGCACCAATATTAGATCACAACCCCAGAAATATTGATTATGTTCTCAATTTATTGTTAGCGATCGCACCATCTTTTGAGCTATTTATATTAAAAATTTGATCAATCAGAAACTGGGTTTCTTGGGGTTGGGGTTGGTGCGTGCGCGCGGCTTACGCACCCTACGGGATTGTTGGCGATCGCACTTTACGTCTGGCTATTATTGAAAATAATACTCTATTCAGTAGGGTGCGTAAGCACAGCGCACGCACCAATATTAGCTCCCCACCCCAGAAATATTGATTATGCTCTCAATTTATTGTTAGCGATCGCACCATCTTTTGAGCTATTTATATTAAAAATTTGATGAAAAGGCTAAAAGCCTTGAAATAAATTTCAGGCTGAAAGCTTAAACCCGTTAAAACGGGTTAAGAAAGACCAGTCTTGAGTCATCTTTAGATGACTTTAGCTTTTAGCCCGAACTTTAGTTCCGGGCTTTTGGCATTAAAAAGCACCTAAAAACGTTGACCGACATGATGTTCTGCACCATCCCTTGGCAAAACATCCAAATCTTCATCCGATAAACCATTCACAAAAGAACTAGCAATTTCTAATAAAAATGCACCCGTATCTTCTGATGTATCTAAAGGGTTTTCCGTTAAATTGGAACTGGGAAGGGGTCGCTGATTTGTATTGAGTCGCCATTCTAAAAAGCTAACAAAATCTAAAACCTCTTGCAAAACAGGTTCAGATAACGTTTCTAAATGCTCTAATTTGTCTAAAATAAGCTCTTTGATTGCGTTCATAGCCTGAACCTTGTATCAACACATTTACATTTTAACTGAAATTATTGATTTTGTGATCGCTCTTAAGGAAAAGATTCAAACTACCCTTAACCTCATTTTTAGAAAAAATGTATTCAGAATTACCCCTATTAACGGCTAGACTTGATTAATATTAATTCTAGTATACAATAGTTAAATCATTATTTGACTTAACCTAATTGAACCCATGATCCATAATTTCATTCCCCCAGAACGGTTTTTTCCTTATTTAACTTGGACAGAAATTGAATCAATGGCTGATAAAAATAATGTGGTTATTTTACAACCCCTGGGAGCGATTGAACAACATGGCCCCCATTTACCGTTAATTGTTGATGCTGCGATCGCAACGGCTGTAACAGGTCACGCTTTAGCCCAACTTAATGATAACATTCCGGCCTACGCTTTACCCACAATTTATTATGGAAAATCTAACGAGCATTGGCATTTCCCCGGAACAATAACGTTAAGTTCCCAAACCTTAACTGCCCTATTAATGGAATTAGGCGAAAGTCTTTATCGGGCTGGATTTAGAAAATTAGCATTTATTAATGCTCATGGTGGACAACCGCAAATATTAGAGATGGTAGCGCGGGATTTACATCAACAATATGAGGATTTTTCTGTATTTCCCTTATTTATTTGGCGGGTTCCTAATATTGCTGGAAAACTCTTAAATCCAAAAGAATTAGAGTTAGGAATTCATGCGGGAGATGGGGAAACCAGTTTAATGTTATCTTTACTGCCAGAACAAGTTAAAATGGAAAAAGCTGTGTGTGAATATCCGCACGGTTTACCTGAAAATAGTTTATTAAGTATGGAGGGAAAAGTACCCTTTGCTTGGGTGACACAAGATTTAACTCAAAGTGGCGTTTTAGGGGATGCAACGGTAGCGACGAAGGAAAAAGGCGATCGCATTTTAGCTTCTTTAGTTAAGAGTTGGGTACAAGTTATTGAGGATTTATATAAATTTAAGCAACCCCAAAAATTTAGGGATTAATTGAATATTAACACAGTGCAAGCGTCCTCCCTCGATAGTTTCTCTAACAATAATAAGGACTCGCGGTGATTATTAATCCAAAAAAATATCTATATTCGGTGTGTACGGGCGAGGCGCGCCTCGCCCCTACGAGGAATGGGATGTCAAAGGGTTATGATCACCGGAATGTCATAAGTTATGGCACAATGTTTTTTACCTCAGATAGTCAGAGCCCTGAAGGGCTCACTACGTCAATAATAGAATTATGATGAATTCATCCTTACAACGAGCATTCAACCAAGGTAACGCCCTGAAAGTAATTAGCGGTTTAACCAATTTTAACGTCGGACGGGTCGCCTCTGTGGTGAAAGCAGCAACTCAAGGCGGCGCAACCTTTGTGGATATCGCAGCCGATCCTAGTTTAGTTCAAATTGCCCGTCAATTAACTTCTCTCCCCATCTGTGTTTCTGCGGTTGAACCTGAAAAATTTGTAACCTGCGTCGAAGCAGGTGCAGACTTAATTGAAATTGGGAATTTCGATGCGTTCTATGCTCAAGGACGTCGTTTTGAAGCCGCAGAGGTTCTGCAACTAACCCACGAAACCCGCGCGTTATTGCCCCATATTACCCTGTCGGTTACGGTTCCCCATATCCTCGAACTCGACCAACAAGTTGAACTGGCTCTCGAACTCGTCAAAGCGGGTGCAGATATCATCCAAACCGAAGGCGGAACCAGTTCTTCCCCGGTTCATGGTGGCACATTAGGGCTCATTGAAAAAGCAGCCCCCACCTTAGCCGCCGCCTCAGAAATTTCTCGCGCGGTGTCCGTCCCGGTGTTATGCGCTTCCGGTATTTCTAATGTCACGGCTCCAATGGCCATTGCTGCGGGTGCTGCGGGTGTTGGCGTGGGTTCGGCCATTAACCGCCTTGATAACGAAGTTGCAATGGTGGCGGTCGTTCGTAGCTTAGTCGAAGCCTTAGCAACAGTTCAAGCTAACCGAATTTACGCTTAAATCTGTCATCAGGAATGGGTTATAGGAAATAAATCAACTATTTCCTATTGCCCATTGCCCATTGCCCATTGCCCATTCGTAATTCGTAATTCGTAATTCGTAATTCCCTATTATAAATAATTGACAAACCAAGTTAAATAATCTTCTATTAAACTATAGTTTGGAGAATCTTCATCGGATACTTTTAATTCTGCTAAAGGAATTGTGAATTTTCGATTATCGCTGACTCGTTTAACATCAACAATAATTCCTTCCATTTCATCAGTTTTTTCTTGAAATTGTCCTAACACAAAAATATCGGTGTAAGAAGGATTTGTTTTTTTCAATTTTTCATACTCACTAGAACTCCCTGAACCATAAAGATATTCTTCTTCCCAAAGAAATTCCTCTGTTCCTGTTAAATAACAAGGTAATTTAATCTGAGATTTTAAATATTTCAGATATCGATTTAACGTTTTACGAGTTACTTCTAGGTCATCAGTGCCTAGAATTTTTTCCATTTTCCCCTCAAATTCTTCAACATCAAAATCATCATCTTCAAACAAACTGGAAACATTCAAAAATCCCATTGATTCCATTTGTTCAATGAGATTGGTCATGGAATTGAGTAACTCTTCTTTAAAATGCTCTCTTTGCTTATTAACTAAACCCGATACAATTGTTTCATCAATTTGCAGGGGTTTTAAATCCTCTCCTGGGGGTTGTAATTTCTTTTTGTTTTTGTTTTGATACAGTTTAGACATTCCGTTATACCAAGCACAGTAGTTCTTGATCTCAACCCTAGATGATTTTAAATTGATCTTTTTAAGGTTTTGAGTTGTAGAGACGCTTAAAGGCAAATCTCGACCCATTTCGACCTCAAGATTTTTTAATTGGGAAGGGAGTAAAATTTAGTATATCGTGGTACAGGTCTTTTTTGAATTGCCAAGGAAAACAATTATGGTACAAACAGAACAACCCGCTATACCCGTTATTTATCAAGGACAGTTTGGGGAGTACACGATTAACGAGAGTGATCGTTGGAGTGTGATCCTTTATCGAACTGGGTTAATTATAGCAGCCTTATGCTTTACCATAGCAACCGGATTAGTTTTGTTCCAAGGAAATAATCCTTTGGTTATACAAGCATTAACCCCCATCTACTTCTGTTTTTGGTTTGGGTTAGGGTTGAGTTTAGTCATGATTCATATTTATTTAATCCCTTTACACCAATTATTACAACTTTTTTGGTTAATTGGAGGAATTGCTTCTGCGGTATTTGCTTGGGTGGATGACGAACCTTTAGCGTTAACCATTTATCATCATCCCTATACCTTATTTGGGGTAGGGTTTACCTTTGTTGCGTTAACGGGGATTTATTTTAAAGAAGCCTTCTGTTTTAACCGCATGGAAACCAAACTATTAACGCCTCTTGTTCCTTTATTATTACTAGGATTTATTGCGGGAGTTTGGTCGGTTTCTGCTCAAAAAATTTTCTTAGCATTTTGGGCGATTCAATTTGTCATTTTTGCAGGTCGAAAAATTTTTCAAGATATTCCGGGGGATATTGGGGATAAAAGTGTTTTTGACTATTTAAAAAATAGACAGTCAGCCTAATACATAAATTAGGTTTTAGTAGGGATAAAAGTCCCCCTTTTTAAGGGGGATTTAGGGAGATCGGATCAAAAGTTTAATCATCTGAATAATCGGGTAATTGCTCCTATAATATTGATGATAAATTTCCGACATCTAACACCTGATTACCCAGGAATATGAATGGTAAAAATAGATCCTTTTGGGTGATGATCTTCCAAGGAAATACTACCGCCATGGGCTTCTATTGCGATTTTGCAAAACGCTAAACCTAAACCAATTTGACTCACACCTTCTTGAATTGTACCAATCTCATATTTTTGGAAAAGTGTTTGTCGGGTTTTTTCACCAACACCTGGCCCTGAATCAATCACTTTCACTGTTGCGCCCCCATTTTCTAAATATTTTGCTTGTAATAAGATCTGGCTTTCACTGGGAGAAAACTTAATGGCATTAGAAAGTAAATTATCAATGACTCGGCGCAGGATAACAGCATCGACGGAAAGGTTAATCCCCAGAGGAGGTAAATCGGGAACAATTGTAATTTTTTTATGACTGGAAATCAACTCAAAATCTTGGATCGCTAATCTACAAACTTCACCTAAATCAATGGTTTTAAAATTGAGTATCATCTTCCCTGATTCTAACTTAGCCATGAGCAATAAACTATCAATCATGACTTGTAATTGAGTGCAATTTGCCTCAATTTGTTGAATTTTTTTCTGCTGTCTTTCCGGGGATAAACTGGGCTTTTTCAGTATCTCGGTTGAAAACAGAATACCCGCCAGAGGATTTCTGAGATCATGTACTATCATGTTCACCATGTCTTCTCGCAATTGCATCAACATTTCTATGCGATCATACTGTTGTTTAATGCGTAACATGGAACGAATTCTGGCTCGTAGTTCAATTCCATTGACGGGTTTACTAATAAAATCATCAGCACCCGCCTGTAAACATTGGGATAAATCTTCTTTACCTGAAAGGGCTGTGACCATAATCACCGGAATATGTGACCATTGGGGATTCGCTTTCAATAATTTACAGAATTCTATGCCATTCATTTCTGGCATCATTACATCCAGCAAAATTAAATCAGGTTGAGAACTTTCGAGAAGATTAAAAGCTTGTTTAGGCTTAGAAACATAACCTAATTCATAACCTTCATTTGCCAGTAAAGTCTCAATCACATCAAAATTATCGGGGTCATCATCAATAATTAAAATAATCGGCGTTGTTTCCATTACTGAGGTTTCCTTTAATTCAATAAGTGTTCAATCTTCTCGACCAGTTGTTTTAATTTTACAGGCTTAGAAAGATAATCATTTGCTCCTGCATTTAAACATTTTTCTTGATCTCCTGTCATCGCTAAAGCAGTTAAGGCAATAATCGGAGTAGAAGTTAACCGTTGTTCAGCCCGAATTTGACGAATCGCCTCTAGTCCATCTACTTTTGGCAGTTGAATATCCATCAAAATTAAATCAGGAGATAAAGACTTGGCTAGTCTAACACCTTCTTCCCCATTTTTTGCGATTTCAATTTTGTAACCTTTACTACTTAAATAACTGGAAATTGTGACAATATTTAACTCATTATCTTCAACTAATAAAAGAGTTGTGGAAGAATTTTTTTTAGGGGAATTCGTAGAAATTGGGGGAATTGGTGATAGCTTAAGTTCTTCAGAAGTTATAGGAGGACAAGAGGATAAAGCAGTTTGAATCGGAGGTTCTGAGCCAACAATATAGGGTAAGCAAACCGTAAAACAACTGCCTTGTCCTAACTCACTGGTAACTCCCACCGTTCCTTGATGAAGTTCGACTAAACGACGCACTAATGCTAATCCTAAACCAGTACCACTATACTGACGATTAAGGCTACTGTCAATTTGGATAAACGGTTGGAATAATTGACTGGCATTTTCAGGGGTTAGGCCAATACCTGTATCAATAACCAAGAATTGTAATAAATTTTGCGGGACTGAAAATATCGCTTTCACCTGTAATTTGACGCTTCCGCCATCAGGAGTAAATTTAACAGCATTATTGAGGAGATTAATCAAAACTTGACGAATCCGAAGCTCGTCTACCACAATATCCCCTAACCCCTCTGGGATCTCGGTTGTCAGTTGAATATTTTTTTTAAGGGCCTGTTGGCGAACAAACGTTAAGCTATTTGTGCACAGATAAGTGATGGATGCTGGAGCTAACTGTAATTCTAATTTACCAGATTCTACTTTAGCAAGATCCAAAACATCGTTAATTAAAGCTAACAGATGATAACCACTGCGATCAATACTATTAATAGCGTGTTTCTGTTGTTCACTAAGGTTCCCAAAAACTCCATCCTGTAAGCCTTCACTCATTCCTAAAATCGCATTCAGGGGAGTGCGTAATTCGTGACTCATATTCGCCAAAAATTCATCTTTAAGCCGGGTGGCTCGATCAAGTTCCGCATTCGTTAGGGTCAACTGTTCGTTTACCTGTCGCAGTTGTTTTTCTGCTTCCTTGGCTGGAGTAATATCAAAATTAACCCCGACCATTCGTTGCGGTTCTCCACTGTTATCCCGTTGAACTAAAGCATAAGCTTTGATATATCGGATGGAACTATTAGGAAGAACCACTCGGAATTCTGGGCTGTATTCCTTTTCACCCCGTAACGCTTGTTGAATCGCAGTTTCAGCCATTTCTCGATCCTGGGGATGCAATGCGTTTGCCCAGGTTTGATAGATGGTTTCTGGGACATCTGACTTGTCTAACCCATAAAGTTCATACATTCGCTCATCCCAGATCAGTTGGTTTGGCAAAATATCCCACTCCCAAATCCCAAACCCTCCTGATGTTATTGCTAAGGACAATCGCTCTGAAAGATTTTCCAATTTTTCTTCAGATCGTTTACGTTCAGTAATATCTTGAGCGTTACCAACAATTTGCTTAACCTTTCCTTTTTTGTCACGCAAGAAAACCGTATTCTGACTTAAAATCCAGTGCCATTTTCCATTAACGTCCCGCATCTGATACTCACAGTGATGCTGTTCACCATCCTTCAGATGCAGTAACGTCTCATGATAAGACACAATCATGTCAAGTTCATTAGGGTGGTGGAGATTGAAAATCATTGATGATCCCATCCCTTGGATCTCTTCAGGGGAGTAGCCGAGAATTGTACCGATCTCACGATTGCAGTAAATATTGCGTTGTTCCTCAAGATCATAAATATAAATAATATTGGGTGTATTATCAGTAATACTTTGAATAAAACGTTGACTTTCTTGTAATTCGGCGGTTCGTTGTTCAACTCTAGCTTCAAGTTCTTGGTTGAGTTGTTGCAATTGTTGTTCTATTTTTTCCCGTTCACGGAGTGCCTCTCGCTGTTTACTAATATCGTTTGAGCAACCAATTAAATGAATAATATTTCCCTGTTTATCCCGAATCACGGAAAGACGCAAGCTAATATAAATTTCTTCTCCTGATTTCGTAAGGTTCCGAAACTCAACTTCGTGGTTTCCTTTCTCCAACAAACGGAGGAAGATTAAAGATTGAAATTGAGGCCAATCTTCAGGATAATACAGGATCTTAATATCTTGGCCAATGGCTTCGGCAGCACTATAACCATAGAGTTTTTCGGCTCCCCGATTCCAAGTGCAAATTTTCCCAGAAATGTCAGTAGAAACCACCGCATCATGGATTCTTTCGAGAACTTTAGCTTGAAATTTTAACATTTGTTCCTGACGTTTGCCCTGGCTAATATCGCGGGCAATACAGAGAAATGAATAAACTTCCCCGACTTCATTAAATTCGGGGACAATCCGAATTTGAAACCAAGTCGAGCTATTGAAATCAGGAAACGGATGTTCAATGGTTTCTTGAGTTTTGGTCTGAATAATTTGATCGAGGGTAGTACGCCATAAATTAATAATCTCTGCACAAATTCCTAAATCCTGCAAGGTCTTACCGATTAAGTTACTCACAGGTTGTTGCATTAGCTTCTCGATGGCTGGATTAAAGTAGACTGCTCGCATTTCCAGATCAATGCGATAAATAATATCTGTGGCGTTTTCTACTAAGGCGCGAAATTCGGCTGCTACGCGCTGGCGTTCGAGTAATTCAGTATCTATGCGTTGGTAAAGTTCTGCTTCTACCCGTTCATACATTTCTGCTTGTTGAATGGCGATCGCCAGTTGTAACGCTAATTGCTGTAACAAATCGATTTCGTCATTTTGCCATTGACGGGGGCGATCACATTGATGGGCGATTAATAACCCCCATAAATTATACTCAGTTTCTGGTTTTGAGATTAAACAACTGGTTTCTGAAGTATTGTAGTTACTTAATAAGAGTGGCACGACCAAATTAGCCCGAACCTGAAAGCTTTTTAACATCTCGCGATGGCATTCAGCGATGTCAGCGATGTCAATATCTGAGGCTACGAAAACTCTACCTTGGCGATAGGGTTGCAGATAGTTTTCCTTAAAACAGACATCTTCGAATTGGAGGTTTAAACAGACCCGATAGGTCGGTAATACGGATTCTGCTACCATCACCCCACTGAAATCAGGCAAAAATTTGTAGATTAAAACCCGATCAGTCTGGAGAAACTCCCGCACTTCCTCCACAGTCCTTTGTAATACTTGTTCTAGTCGCAGAGATTCCCGAATTCGCAGGGAAATACTGTTAACTAAATGTTGCTGTTCTTGTTGACGGGCGATTTGCCGTTTTAATTCTAACTGTTGCAATATGGACTGAGTTCTCTGACAAACCACAGAACTGTTCAATTTCCCTTTGACCCAATAATCCTGTGCACCACTTTTGATCACCTCTGCGGCGATGCTTTCGTTTCCTTGTCCTGTTAAGATAATTACCGGGACAACGGTGTTTGTATAGCGTTTTTGCCATTCCTGCAAAAATGCTAATCCATTCTCATCGGGTAATAGATAATCTAACACGATCAGATCCGGTAGAGTTCGATCACAAATCTCCAATGCTTGACTAATCAATTCCGCTTCTAAAATTTGATAGGAGCAGCTTTTCTCTTGGTATAAATAGCGACAAAAAATTTCTCTATCTTCTGCACTATCATCTACAACTAAAATTGTGTAGGTGGGTTTGTCACTCATACAGGATGCAAGTCATAATCTGGTTTAATCAATTAAAATATATTCTTGATCAATAGTAAAATCAAAAAAAATTAAGATTAAGTTGAAATTTAATAAAAAAATATGATGGATTATTGAAATAACAAGCAAAAAATCTATAGCAGGGAATTACGAATTACGAATTACGAATTACGAATTACGAATGGGGAAGACCCCCCCAGGGCTGTTTCATTCTGGAGACAGATTCCTCTATGACCTCTCCCCCAACCCCTCCCCTGCAAGGGGAGGGGAGAAGAATTCTTAATATTAAATACCTATCTAGTTTAAAAGTATTAATTACTCCCCCTTCCCTTCAAGGGAAGGGGGTTGGGGGGTTAGGTCACAGAGGTTTATGGGAGAGAATGAAACAGCCCTGACAGGGAACACTTCGACACGCTCAGTGCTTCGCAGTAAGAAGTAAAAGGGTTTCAGGATTCACTCATTGTCCTAAGCAATCAATGGAAAATTAGATCATCTAATTCTGAATAATCGGGTAATTTATATTCTAATATTTTACCATTTCTAACCACAATG
Source organism: Planktothrix mougeotii LEGE 06226 (assembly GCF_015207485.1). Lineage (NCBI taxonomy): Bacteria > Bacillati > Cyanobacteriota > Cyanophyceae > Oscillatoriales > Microcoleaceae > Planktothrix > Planktothrix mougeotii. The sequence goes on along the minus strand of NZ_JADEWU010000021.1, from coordinate 67,242 downwards.
CGATCGCTCTGAGAACGAGATAAGATTTCACTCAAATAACGACCTTTAAAAATAATAAAATCTGCCGGAAGTCCGACACCAATTCGTCCCAAATCCGATAACCCCATTAAATCGGCTGGAGTTTTTGTCACACTACATAACCAATCTTCAAACGGTCGATCTAAATGACAAATTCTTACCGCCATTTTAAACACTTCTAAGCCATCATGATCACCAAATCCATAAAACGGATCACGACAATTATCACTCGCAAAGGTAACAGGAATTCCGGTTTGTTTTAATTCATGAACTAAGGTTGTTCCTCGCCAGCGAGGGGTTTTAGGAGATTCAGAGGAATGATATTGACGATCTTGTAAATAGAGGTTACACATGGGTAAACTAACCACCCCAATTCCTGCGGATTTTACTAACTTTAAGGTATGTTGAACAACATCATCAGGTTGTACGGCTAAACTGCAACAATGTCCGCAAACAATTTGACCTTCAAAATTATATTTTAACGCAGCTTCCGCAATTTTATATAAACAAATTGATTCTGCTTCTCCCGTTTCATCAACATGGAAATCCAAGTTTAATTTCCGATCTTTGGCAATTTCAAAAACCCTTGCAATTTGCCGATCTAAATCAGGATTCATATAGGCAACTCCACCTAAGATTCCGCCTGATTCTACAATTTTATTAACCAGTTTTTCACTCTCTGGCGTTAAAAAATAATCTAAAGATGCTAAAGAAACAGCTTGCAGAATTAAGCGATTTTCCCATTGTTTTCTTAGGGTTTTAAATACATCCCAACTCAAATCTGTTAACTGTCCCGACGAATCTAAATGAGTCCTAATCGCTTTTGTTCCATGCACATAACTACATTTTAATCCAAATTCCATCCGTCGATAAATATCTTCCGTCGTCCAGATTTCTTCATCTTTAAACGTCGTCGTTAACGCATCGTTAAAGGTTCCTGTTGTATTCGGCGAACGTTCCCAAATATGACCTTTATCTAAATGGGTATGAACATCTACAAAACAGGGCCAAATTTGTTTTCCCTGTAAATCTACGGTTGCAATATTTTTTGATTTAACACTTCCGGGTACAACAATCTGATCTATTATCCCCGATTCAATTTTAACATCCACCACTGCCATTCCCTCTTGATTGGCTGAATTTGCGATCGCCTCATCTTTATCTGTGAGTACACAAACGGGAACACGAACATTTTTTAACCAATAACCAGAGGTATTAGGAATCATAAGTCGGAACTAGAAACCGGGTTTCTCTACTTTTTTAACATGATTTCAGCAAGTATGGAGAAGAAACCCGGTTTCTGACTCTAAGCAGGGAACTAGAAACCGGGTTTCTCTACTTTTTTAACATGATTTCAGTAACAACTGGGAAGAAACCCGGTTTCTGTATACGAAAGATAAAAACTATCTAAAGATTGAGGATTATGCAAAAAACGTATGGTATTAATGCTAAATCTTCATAAAGTTTTAAGTTTTGTAACATTAGCTACGATTGTATCGAATTTTCAGCACTAACTTATTCATATTCCTTAACCGTTTGGTTGAAGAACAGAGGTGAAAGCTCTCACTTTAGGATGATTTTCACCCTAAACTTAAGCAATTTTTTACATTTGAGTCTCGCATGATACGGTTTGCCTTCAATAGACCTGTTAGGATTTGGCCAAATTTGATCCATTTTTCATGTTGGCCTAACGAGTTCGAGACCGAGCAATACTGAGGAATAGGCTATGACCAGCACACTCCCACAAAAAGTGGCTACCAACAAATTTGAGAAGCTCAAAGCAGAAAAAGACGGTTTGACTGTCAAAGACGAAATCGAAACCTTGGCCCGACTGGGTTGGGAAGCCATGGACGAAACTGACCGAGACTACCGCCTGAAATGGTTAGGGGTCTTCTTTCGTCCGGTGACTCCGGGTAAATTCATGCTGCGGATGCGTTTACCGAATGGGGTCATCACCAGTGAGCAGATGCGGGTTTTGGGGGAAATCGTGCAGCGCTACGGTGATGACGGTAATTCTGATATTACCACAAGACAGAACCTTCAGTTAAGAGGAATTCGGATTGAGGATATTCCTGACATTTTCCGACGCTTTGAAACCGTTGGACTCACCAGCATTCAGTCAGGAATGGATAACGTGCGAAACATCACAGGTTCACCCGTTGCGGGGTTAGATGCCGATGAACTGTATGATACCCGTGAGTTAGTCCAACAAGTTCAAGACCTCATTACAAATCACGGAAAAGGCAATTTTGAGTTTAGCAATTTACCGCGAAAATTCAATATTGCCATCGCCGGATGTCGGGATAATTCCGTTCATGCTGAAATCAATGATATCGCCTTTGTCCCGGCATTTAAACAGAATATTTTTGGGTTCAATGTCTTAGTGGGAGGCTTCTTTTCTGCCACCCGTTGTGCTGCGGCTATTCCCTTAAATGCCTGGGTACAACCTCATCAAGTTGTCGGTTTGTGTCGAGGAATTTTAGAAGTTTATCGAGACAATGGCTTAAGAGGAAGTCGTCAAAAAGCTCGGCTGATGTGGTTAATTGATGAATGGGGCATGAATAAGTTCCGTTCAGAAGTGGAAAAACAAATGGGTTATTTTTTAGAACCCGAAGCCGAAAAAGATGAAATTCTCTGGGAAAAACGGGATCATATTGGGGTTTATAAACAAAAACAACCGGGATTCAACTATGTAGGATTAAATGTTCCCGTTGGACGGTTATATGCCAACGATATGTTAGAATTAGCCCGAATTGCTGAAGTTTATGGTGCTGGAGAAATTCGCTTAACCGTTGAACAAAATGTGATTATTCCCCATATTTCCGATAGCCGTTTAGATGCCTTCCTAACAGAACCTATCTTAGATCAATTTTCAATTAATCCATCGGGGTTAAGTCGAGGGTTAGTGTCCTGTACAGGCGCACAATTCTGTAACTTTGCTTTAGTTGAAACTAAAAATCGAGCGACGGCATTAGTAAAGGAATTAGAAGCAGAATTAACCGTTGAAAAACCCGTGCGAATTCATTGGACAGGCTGCCCTAATTCTTGCGGACAACCCCAAGTCGCTGATATTGGATTAATGGGAACAAAAGCCCGGAAAGAGGGTAAAGTTGTTGAAGGCGTTAACCTCTATATGGGGGGTACTGTTGGGAAAGATGCTAAACTCGGTGAATGTGTCCAAAAATCTATTCCTTGTGACGATCTAAAACCAATTTTACGACAAATTCTGGTAGAGCAATTTGGTGCTAAACTTAAAGATGGAGTAGATTTAACCAGTTCAGAGTCTGAAATTAATTCCCAAAAAGATACTCCAGACACACCCGTTAAAACAGCCACAATTGTTTTTGCTAAATCGGGTAAAACCATAACCTGTGGAGAAAATGAACTTATTCTCGATGTAGCAGAACGAGAAGGAATTATAATTCCCAGTAGTTGCCGATCAGGAAATTGTGCAACCTGCCAACAAAAATTAATTGAAGGACAGATCCAATATAACAATAATCCTGATGCAGCAAAAGACCTAGAACCGGGTATGATTTTAACCTGTAGTGCCCAGGCTATCAATACAGTCGTTATTGATGCTTAACGACTAAAAGATTGAACAAGAAAAAACCCATCAATTATTTACCAACACGGAATAAAGACATAGGACATGAGTAAGCTTTCACGACGTAAATTCCTTTTCACGGCTGGTGTTACTGCGGCAGGAACTATCTTTGTACATGGTTGTACTTCCGGTACTAATTCTTCAACAACGGCTCCTAATTCTTCCCGGGCTGCAACCGCAGTTCCCGCAGCGAATATTAATCCGGCTGATGCGCCAGAAACACCAACGGCAACATTAGGATTTATTGCTTTAACCGACTCTGCTCCCTTAATTATTGCCTTAGAAAAAGGGTTATTTGCTAAATATGGAATGACGGATGTTAAGGTGGTTAAACAAGCCTCTTGGCCTGTCACCCGTGATAACTTAGAATTAGGGTCTGCTGGTGGGGGAATTGATGGGGCGCATATTTTATCTCCTATGCCCTATTTAATGACATTAGGAACGATTACTAAACAACCCGTTCCCATGTATATTTTAGCCCGATTAAATACCAATGGTCAGGGAATTTCATTAGGAAAAGAATACCTAGATGCTAAACTAACAGTTAACGATAGTGCTAAATTCAGAGATATTGTTTTAGCTGCCAAAAACTCAGGAAAAGAAATCAAAGGTGCGATGACTTTTCCGGGTGGAACCCACGATTTATGGTTACGCTATTGGATAGCATCAGGGGGTACAGTTCCTGATAGTGATATTGCAATTATTCCAGTTCCGCCACCCCAAATGGTTGCTAATATGAAAGTCGGGAATATGGAAGGCTTCTGTGTGGGTGAACCTTGGAATGCTCAATTAGTCAATCAGAAAGCGGGATATACGGCATTAATTACCGGAGAATTGTGGAAAGATCACCCCGAAAAAGCCTTTAGTATGCGCGCAGACTGGGTAGATAAAAACCCCAAAGCCTCAAAAGCATTAACAATGGCCGTCTTAGAAGCCCAACAATGGTGTGATAAACCCGAAAATGTTGAGGAAATGTGTCAAATTGTCTCTCAGGATAAGTGGTTTAAAGTACCTGCCAAAGATATTATTGGGCGCTCTAAAGGAGATATTGACTATGGCGATGGTCGGGTTGTAACCGCCAGTCCCATTGCGATGAAATTCTGGAGGGATAATGCTTCTTATCCCTATAAAAGCCATGATACTTGGTTCTTAACGGAAGATATTCGTTGGGGATATTTACCGCCCAATTTAGATATTAAAGCCACCGTTGATAAAGTCAACCGCGAAGATTTATGGAAAGAAGCGGCAAAATCTTTAAATGTTCCCGCAGACCAAATTCCAGCAACCCCCTCTCGCGGTGTTGAAACCTTCTTTGATGGTATCCAATTTAACCCCGATGATCCTCAAGCTTATCTCAATAGTTTAGCCATCAAAAAAATCTAATATCCTCTATTAGATCCCCCCTAACCCCCCTTACGAAGGGGGGAACTAGAAACTTAAAGCTAAAGGGAACTGGACGCTCAAAGTCCCCCTTTTTAAGGGAGATTTAGGGGGATCAAATCTAGGGATATATTGCTAAAAATCTGGTTCAAACTCACTCATCTCTAACCCGTATGACCACAAGCATTAAAGCCCGTTCTAACAGTAACAATCCTCTCAATTTTGTCTTTGATTGGTTTAACAAAAACCGCAATAAAATCATTCGTCCGTTAATTGCTGTCGCTATTTTTCTGGCAATTTGGCAACTGTTATGTTCAGGGGAAAATCCAAACTTACCTTCCCCAATTACCACCGTTAAGGAATCTTGGGAATTAATTATTAATCCCTTTTTCGATAATGGAGGCACAGATAAAGGGTTAGCTTGGCAAGTTCTAGCCAGTTTACAACGGGTTGCCATTGGATTTACCTTATCCGCCATTGTGGGAATTGCATTAGGGATTTTAATCGGAACAAATGCCTTTATGTATGATGCCTTAGATCCCTTATTTCAAATCCTAAGAACCATTCCCCCCCTGGCTTGGTTGCCCATTGCCTTAGCTGCTTTACAACAATCGAATCCTGCTGCTATTTTCGTGATTTTTATTACAGCAATTTGGCCGATTATTATTAACACCACCGTCGGCGTTCAACAAATCCCCCAAGACTATAAAAACGTAGCCAGAGTTTTACGTTTACCCAGACAAAAATACTTCTTCAAAGTGTTATTTCCTTCCGCCGTTCCTTATATCTTTACCGGGTTAAGAATTGGGATTGGTTTATCTTGGTTAGCCATTATTGCAGCAGAAATGTTAGTGGGTGGAGTTGGTATTGGGTTCTTTATTTGGGATGCTTATAATAGCTCTCGAATGAGTGCGATTATCGTTGCTTTAATCTATGTTGGTGTTGTCGGTTTAATCCTCGACCGTACCATTGGTTTTATTGCCTCAAAAGTGGTTCCTGCAGATCAAAAATAAACTTTGATTTCCATCAATTGTTCACCCTTCTCACCTGAAATTATGTCTGTATTCGTCGAAGTTGATCACGTTCATCGCATTTTTAATCTCCCCAATGGAGAACAATATATTGCGCTGAAAAATATTGAACTCAAAATTAAAAAAGGTGAATTTATTTCCTTAATCGGACATTCGGGCTGTGGGAAATCAACCTTATTAAATATTATTGCTGGTTTAGATCAAGCCAGTCAAGGCGGAATTATTGTCGAAGGTCGAGAAGTCCGTGAACCTGGGCCAGATCGCATGGTGGTGTTTCAAAATTATTCCCTATTACCTTGGTTAACAGTCCGAGAAAATATTGCCTTAGCCGTTGATGAAGTCTATCGCAAACTGTCTAAAACTGAACGAAAAGAGATTATTGAACAACACATTAAATTAGTCGGTTTGAGACAAGCTGCGGATAAATTACCGGGCGAAATTTCGGGGGGAATGAAACAACGAGTGGCTATCGCCCGCGCCCTGGCTATTCGTCCCCAATTATTACTTTTAGATGAACCCTTTGGGGCGTTAGATGCGTTAACGAGAGGGGGGTTACAAGAGCAGTTAATGAAAATCTGCGAAGCGAACCAAGTCAGTGCCGTAATGGTGACTCACGATGTCGATGAAGCCTTACTTTTATCGGATCGAATTGTGATGTTAACCAACGGCCCAGAAGCCCATATTGGGCAAATTTTAGAGGTGAATATTCCCCGTCCTCGTCAACGGATGGATGTGGTAAATCATCCTAACTATTATGCCTTGCGGAATGAAATTGTTTATTTCCTGAATCAACAGAAAAAAGCCAAAAAATCAACACTCAAAAAAGCTCCTACTGTTATTGCCAAAAATGGCTTAGAAAAAGTCAATTTAGATATCGGTTTTATCCCCTTAACAGACTGCGCTCCTTTGATTATTGCCAAAGAAAAAGGCATTTTTGAGGAATATGGCTTAACGGACGTTAACTTAAGTCGAGAAACCAGTTGGAAACTGTTAGGACAGGGGGTAGTAGAAGGGCGTTTAGATGCAGCCCAAATGGTGGCAGGAATGCCCTTAGCCATGACGTTAGGTTTCGGTAAAAATCCCCCGATTCCGATGGTAACAGCCTTAACTTTATCGCGTAATGGAAATGCCATTACCCTGAATAAAAAATTGTATGAAAATGGGGTTAAAACCTTAGAAGACTTTAAAAATTATATCGAAAAAAACCTTGACAAAGTACATACATTAGGCATGGTTCATCCGAGTTCCATGCACAATTTAATGTTACGTTATTGGTTAGCCGCAGGAGGAATTAACCCGGATCAAGATGTTAATTTAACGGTAATTCCACCCCCTCAAATGCAAGCCAATTTAAAAGCGGGGAATATTGATGGTTATTGTGTTGGGGGGCCTTGGAATGCGCGCTCTGTTCATGAAGGGTTAGGATATATTATTGCTAATAGTTTTGATATCTTCCCCAATGGACATACAGAGAAAGTTTTAGGGGTGACAGAAGACTGGGCAAATCGTTATCCTAAAACCCATATTGCTTTGGTAAAATCCTTAATTGAAGCTGGCGATTATTGCGATGATCGCCGAAATCGAGAAGAAATTTTAGGGATTTTATGCCGGGATGAATATGTTGGATCTGCACCGGAATATACGCGATTAGGATTTATTGATCCCGTTGAAAAAGGGGATGGTCAACTGCCTAAATTATTAGTGAATTACAATCAGTTTTTTGTGGATAAAACCAACTGCCCCGATGCCACAGAATTCCTTTGGATCATGGCAGAAATGGCACGTTGGGGGATCACACCTTTTCCTAAAAACTGGGTTTCTATGATAGAACGAGTGTTAAGAATTGATGTTTATGGTCAAGCTGCTAGAGAATTAGGATTATCGGATATGGGACGCGATCGCCAAAGTATAAAACTGTTTGATGGCACAATATTTAATCCCCATGATCCGATTAAATATCTCAAAAATCTGAAGATTAAACAGGAAATTCGGATTGAAGAAATCATCCTTGATTCAATTGCTGCTTAACTGTCAACTGTCAACCGTTAACCCTAAAAAATTATGCAAATTTTAGATAATATTTCTTCTAAACCCGTATCTTCCTCAAAATCCGATGACTTTTTGGTGATTGATCAAGTGTCTAAAGTTTATGACACCCCAAAAGGGAAATATATTGTGCTTGAAGATATCAATCTTCGGGTCAAAGAAGGCGAATTTATTTGCATTATCGGTCACTCCGGTTGCGGAAAATCCACGCTATTAAATATGGTGGCTGGGTTTAATCAACCGACAACCGGGGTAATATCTGTTCAAGGACAACTGATCACCGAACCTGGGCCAGAACGGATGGTGGTGTTTCAAAATTATTCCCTGTTACCTTGGTTGACCGCCAAAGAAAATATTCACTTAGGGGTTGAGTCAGTATATCCTGACAAATCAACCACCGAACAACTGGAAATTGTCAAAGAAAATTTAGAGTTAGTCGGGTTATCGGAAGCGGCCAATAAAAAACCCTCTCAACTCTCAGGAGGTATGAAACAACGGGTTTCCATCGCCCGCGCCTTAGCGACTCGTCCCCAAATGCTGATTTTAGACGAACCTTTCGGGGCGTTAGACCCCATTACCCGCGAAGAATTACAGGAAGAACTTCTGAGTATTTGGCAAGATCATCGGATTACGGTTTTAATGATTACCCATGATATTGATGAAGCCTTATTTTTAGCCGACCGTTTGGTGATGATGACCAATGGCCCCGCCGCCCAAATTGGAGAGATCCTAGAGATTCCCTTCTCTCGTCCCCGCAACCGGGCTAAAATTATGGAAGATCCACGATATTATGAACTGCGGAACTATGCCCTAGATTTCCTCTTCCGACGCTTTGCCCATCATGAGGAAGATGAAGAGACCACCGAAGAGATCACAATAGAAGATAAAACCCCTGACACGGGATTAGCACAAAGCACTACAATAGCACCCAGTTCTAGTCATATAGCAACAGAGGTGCTGAATATGCAACCCAATAGACCTAACCCAGATGAAAATCCCTATGCTACAACGCCTGAACCTGAGTTAACTCATGCAGTCGATCCCGTGGCTCCACCCGAAGAAATGTCACCTGCGACGAAAACAGGGATATTATTTGCACTCTGGGGAGTTATTATTGCAACCTTAGTGGGCTCATTAGTCTTTAATTCCACCCCTACCACCGCCAATAAAGAGGCAGAAACCCCAGAATCATCTGCTACGACGATGGAAACAGAAACCACTACCGTTACTGAAACGGTGACTCCCATCACAACAGCCTCTCCCACCCTATCCCCCACTCCGACTGCTACCTTATCGCCCACAGTTCCCTCGGTCAGTCCTTCTCCCTCCTTGGAGTCAACCGCAACTCCTTCACCGAACGCAGTAGCAACGACATCACCCAGCCCCAATAGCCTTGGATCGACAACAAGCCCTTCCTCTCCCGGTTCCACAACGGCTATCGCCCCGACAACAACCCTATCTCCATCCCCAACAACAATTTCACCTTCTCCCGTTGCGACTGCATCCCCAACCCCTGAGAGTTTAGCGGCGGCGACAACTTCCCCCTCTGGAACAGCAACCGAACCTACCACAACGGCCTCACCCTCGGTTTCTCCTTCTCCGGTGGCTACCACCTCGCCAACTGAATCAGCAACATCCACCAGTAGCACAACAGCAACCCCTAGTGCTGAGGATCTTGAACAGTTAAATCAAGAGGTTTTTGCCACCATTAATGAAGCTTGGACAAGCACTCCAGTAACAGCCGTCTCTGTTTATATCGTTAAAGTGAGTCAAGCCGGGGATATTTTAAGTTATGAAGCTAAATCTCCTGATGCGACTCAAAATGTTAATAATACCCCTCTGCCAAAGTTAGTCAAGTCGGATGTTACCCAAACTCCCTATACTCAATTTGAGGCAACTTTTACCCCCGCAGGAACTTTAGAACTCAAATCGGCTCAATAGAGCCTCAATGATGAGGAATTGGGATCATAATCAGTTCCCAATTTCTCTCTTTTCTTCTGGATTTTCATGGGTAATAAACGCTGTTAATTCAACATCAATCAGCAAATATTTCAGCTATAAAAGTTTGTTTAAATTTTCACTTCATTTTTTGAATTTAGAATTTTTTCTGATAACATTATGAACACAATTAAAACACTTTGCCCCTTTTGTGGTGTGGGTTGTGGTTTAGAAATTGTTTCTACACCAACGGCTGATCAACAGATTAAACGGGATCAACACGGAAACCCGATTTGGAAAGTTCGAGGCGATCGCCAACATCCCTCTAGTCAAGGTATGGTGTGTGTTAAAGGAGCTACGGTAACAGAATCCATTCGCCGTGATCGCCTTTTACACCCAATGATCCGAGAAACCTTAGATCAACCCTTCCGACAAGTGAGTTGGGATGAAGCCTTAAATTTAATCGTAGAACGGATACAAACGGTTCGCCGTGATTATGGTTCCGATGCTTTATGTATGTATGGTTCCGGTCAGTTTGTTACAGAAGATTATTATGTAGCGCAAAAACTGATGAAAGGGTGTTTAAGAACCAATAATTTTGATGCCAATTCTCGGTTATGTATGTCATCGGCTGTCTCTGGTTACGTTCAAAGCTTAGGTTCCGATGGCCCCCCTTGTTGTTATGATGATTTAGAATTAACCGATTGTGCGTTTATTGTCGGAAGTAATACCGCCGAATGTCATCCGATTGTTTTTAATCGTTTCGCCAAATATCATAAAAAAAATCCTGACGTTAAATTAATTGTTGTTGACCCTCGATATACCCCAACCGCAGAAGCAGCCAATCTACATTTACCCATTCGCCCCGGAACGGATATTGATTTATTTAATGGTATTGGTTATTTATTATTGAGATGGGGAGATATTGATGCAGTTTTTATTGATGAATGCACTCGCAACTTTCAACAATATGCTCAACTTTTACAATCCTATACCCCTGAAATTGTAGCCGAACGGTGTGGAATTGCCATTGAAGATTTAGAAACCGCCGCCCGTTATTGGCAACAGTCTAAACGGATTTTATCGTTATGGTCAATGGGGTTAAATCAATCTTCCGAAGGAACTGCAAAAGTGCGATCGCTCATTAACCTACACTTAATGACAGGTCAAATTGGTAAAGCAGGTTGTGGCCCCTTTTCCCTCACCGGACAACCCAACGCTATGGGAGGACGGGAAGCCGGAGGTTTAGCCCATCTATTACCCGGTTATCGATTTGTCAACAACCCTCAACACCGAACTGAAGTTGAACGGTTTTGGGGAATTCCTGAAGGTCGCATTTCTCCCACCCCCGGACGCACCGTTTGGGATATGATTATCGGTTTAGAACAAGATCAAGTGCAGTTTCTCTGGATCGCCGCCACAAACCCTGCTGTTAGTCTACCCGATCTCGAACGTACCAAAGCCGCCCTGTTAAAATCTCCTTTTACCGTTTATCAAGAAGCCTACTATCCCACCGAAACCTCCGCTTACGCCCATGTTCTCCTCCCCGCTACCCAATGGAGTGAAAAAACCGGGGTGATGACCAACTCAGAACGCCGTGTTACCTATTGTCCGGGGTTTGATACCCCGTTAGGAGAAGCCCGACATGACTGGGAAATCTTTGCTGAAGTCGGGCGACGCTTAGGGTTTAAAGAACAATTTGCCTTTCAAACCTCGGCGGATGTCTATGCTGAATTTGTGCAACTTACCAAGGGTCGTCCCTGTGATATGTCGGGGTTAAGCCATGACCGTTTGCAACATCAGGGGCCGACCCAATGGCCTTGTCCAGAAGGAAGTACGGAGTCCGGTCGTCAACGCTTATACACCGATGGTTATTTTGCCACCCCCGACGGTCGGGCAGTTTTTGCGGGCTATCATTCCAAAGGGTTAGCCGAACCCAGTGATCCAAATTATCCCTATGTATTAACAACAGGTCGTTTGTATGGTCATTGGCACACCCTTACCCGCACCGGAAGAACCAACAAAACCCAACAAATGCACCCCGACCCCTTTATTGAAATTCATCCCAAAGATGCAGGGAATTTAGGGATTGAAAATGGTGATATTGTTGAAGTGCGTTCTCGACGGGGAAGTTGTCAATTTCCGGCTAAAATTACCGCTTTTATCGCCCCTGGAACTGTATTTGTCCCGATGCACTGGGGGACATTATGGGCATCGGACGCAGAAGTTAACACGTTAACCCACCCTCATGCGTGCCCCGACTCTCGCCAACCGGAATTAAAAGCCTGTGCTGTCCAACTTAAATCAGTTATCAGTTATCAGTTATCAGTTATCAGTCAAGAAGTGGATGGTTGATTAACTGTTAACGCTTTTACTAATAACTGAACACCGATAGAAAACGGGTTTCTTGGGTTCTCGCTGGTGAGGGAACCTTTTGCGATGTCCAGCGACTATTAAAGTAAGTCAGGAGTTAGGAAAATTGCTGACTTGCCTTTTCCCCAGATAGCCTCGGAATTGTGATCACAACTGTTACAATCATCTCTCAGGATGATGTAAACTACCCCATAAAGTTTTAGTTTAAAATCAGGAAAAGAATCCACCATTTTCTTAAGTTGAGTAGACCTATGAAACCGACATTAACCTTAGCGACATTGGTATTAGCAGCCAGTTCTATGCTTCCAGCGTATGCTGTGATGCCTAATAACCCCATTAACACAACTTCTTCAAGACAATCCTCTCAAGATTTAATTCTAGCTCAAAATAATTTTGATCAATATCGTCAACAGCGTCATGCACAGTTAGAACAGCAAATGCGGGAAGAGGTAAAAAAACCTCAATATAACAATTTAACTTCAGCCCAAAAAGCTCAAATGATTCGGGATGCTCATAATAGCCTTGATCAAAGTTTAGATCGGGAATATGACACCTGGAAACAACGGCAATCTAATAATGGTCGTAATAATAACAATGGTCGTTATAATAATGGTCGTTATAATAACAATAATCGCAACGATCGCTATAACCAACAATCATTTGATCAATATCGTCAACGCCGTCATGCGGAGTTAGAACAGCAAATGCGACAAGAGGTGAAAAAACCTCAATATAACAATTTAACCTCAGCCCAAAAAGCCCAAATGATTCGAGATTCTCATACTCAGTTAGATCAACGTTTAGATCAAGAATATGAAGCCTGGAAACGGGGTGATACCAACGGAAATTATAACGGTGGGTATAATTCAGGAAACTATAATGGAAGCGATCGCTATGATCGTTATGATCGCAATAATCAAACCTATCCCCAACCCTATCCCAATAATGGTCGTTACAATCGTTAATTGTAGGGTGCGTAAGCAACGCGCACGCACCATCTAAGGTGAGTTGATGATTAATCAACTAGAAAAAACAGCCTTGAATTAAAATCCAAGCTCAAAGCTCAACCCTATTAAAATAGGTTAAAAAATTAATAAAGCTAAAACTTTAGTTGGTTAAAACTGACTAAAGTTTTTAGTATTCAGGAGTAAAAATTAAGTTAATTTATTAATTTTTGAAAGTAAAAAGGAGGAAATTGTTCAATGGATAGTTTAGTTGAATATCGAGAAATTATATCAAATCCCATTATAGATGCTACAGATGATTCCCCCTAACCCTCCTGTAGAGACGTTGCATGCAACGTCTCTACAGGAGGGGGATTTGTAGCAAACATTTAGGGATTTCATATTATTCAAGAAAAACTTAAAGAATATACAGAAATCCCCTATGATGACGAGGATTTACGATGAATAAAGCTCGAATAAAATCGAAGAATGCTAATCTACTGGAAGTGTTTTTTTTCTCGTAAATAACGACTCATTAACAGTAAACCCAGTAGGGTAATACCCATTGCCGTAGAAGGTTCAGGAACATCAACAGGTGGTTCTGGTTTAGCTGCTATACTTCCAATAATTGTACTCATGTCATTGTCACATTCTTCCGCTAAGAATGCTAAAAATTCACCGTAGGGCAATAATTCACGAGATAGTTTAAATCCAAAAGTTTGACTGCCAACTCCTCCGAAGTGACCAAAATCTAAGCCTAAACTTCCTAAGTCTGAAACCATTTCTATATCGCCAATCTTTGTTCCAGAATTGATTGCATTTTGAACATGATGATCTTGAGAAAAATAGGGATCATAACTACTGAGATCACCCATAGAAGGATTACCTCCCTTACTGGTGACATAATTGTTATAACCTCTCAAACTGCGATCTTGTAACAACAAACCATTTTCGTAAGCAACAGTTTTCGCTGTTACATTGCTATATAAACCCATAGCAGAAGGGTTATTGGGAGAAAATTTAATCCCGTATAATAGACCATTATTACTAGCAGTATCGTGATTTTGACCTGAAAAATTTAGCAGTAAATCACCCCAAGCAACATGACCATCTTGCGCCCAATGACTATTCATTCCCTGAAGCGCAAAATTACTATTGACAGCAAAAATTACATCGGTATCAGTAACGGTATATCCCATCCCATAGATTTCTGAATGTCCGCCACCGACTCCATAATCATCAATGGCATCATTGGAACTATCCATAGAATAATTCCAATTATTATAAAAAACTGCTGCTTGGGATGGTTGACTGGCAATTGTTAAGCTGAATAGGCTGGCTATTAACACACTTAAACTGATTGTTTTGAGGTTTAAAGGATACATCAAGACAGTCTCCATGTAATAGAAATTTAGGCTTTACTGATTCAAGAGGAGAGCTATTGTTATTGATAGTCAATACCCCTTAAAACTTTGATTAAATCTATATTCGATTAAGTTTATTAAAAGGTAAATACATAAAGTTCATGCTTTTTTTGAGGAATCGAAAAACTTCTCAATTCATAAAGTTCATAAAGTTCATATTCATGCTATAATTTTAGATACTCAGGGAAAATTAGCCAGACTATGGATTTTCCAAATATTAAGGAATTCTGATTTGTTTATGGGAGCAACTTACAAAAATTTGAAAGATAAAGATAATGATTAAGATGAACCCTAAACCCCAAGTAGAGACGCGCCATGGCGCGTCTCTACTTTTAAGGATTTTATATAAGGATTTATTTGCAGCCTACAAAGCAAGTTTAGGCTTGATTTGGCTTAATATTTGTTTAAGTCCCAATAACCCCATTTACAATAATCCTTCAAGTCGTTTCCGAATATCATCCAGTTCAGGAGAGGCAAATTCGGGTTCTTCCTCTTCCTCTTGTAACGGGGCGGCTTCAATTTGCCAGTCGGTTTTATCCACATTCTGTTCCGGGGGAATGGCTAACTCTCCAGATGCAATTAGTTCCCAGTCATAATCAACGCTTTGGCAAAAGTCCTTAATTTCCTCGGCATCAAGAGCTTCAACCAATGGCGTCGGGAAATCCTGAGCCTCCAGCAGCAAGCCATAGCGGGTGGCATCATCCTCATCTTCAAACATTAACACTTTATTGCGATCGCCCATCTGAATCGTATGAATCCCCTCATTTTCTGTTCCCGCATTGAACAGCAGCACGTAAACTCGCATAGCTTTTCATGAAGTTGTAATAACTATAGCTTTACTATCTTACAGCCAAACCGTCAAAATTTTTCCAGGGTCTGCCTGATTGTTTTGGGTAACAGTCTTCTGTAAGATGACATTGAGAGAAAAACTTTTATTTTTTATAACAGTCAATGCAGCTTGTTGATTTATCTTGTCAATCTTTAGCCTTGCAACGGTTTATTCAAGATCAAACCTTATTTCCCGCTACATTTAATTCCGCTATTTGTGATCAGGATGAGATGTATTTATTTGCTTTAGCTAATCACAGTACACCAGATCGCGCCTGTATTCGTTATTATTTTAATGGTCGTCGAATATTAGATACAGTCCGTCAGGTTTTAAACTGGAATTTTGAAGATTTGAATCAAATTTCATCCTTTTTAGATTTTGCCAGTGGTTATGGACGTTTCACTCGATTTTTAGTTCAGGATATTCCTCCTCAAAAGATCTGGATTTCAGATATTTATGCTCAAGCGGTAAAATTCCAAACCGAACAATTTGGGGTTCAAGGAATTGTTTCAACAACCTATCCCCAGGATTATCCAATTCAACAATCCTTTGATTGTATTTTAGCTTGTTCTTTCTTTAGTCATCTTCCTGAAGCTACGTTTTTCTCGTGGTTACAAAAACTCTATTCTTTGCTGTCTCCCCAAGGAATGTTAATGTTTAGTGTTCATGATCGGGATTTATTACCTTCTCATTTAGCCATTTCATCCTCGGATATTTTATTTATTCCTAATAGTGAAAGTCGCAGCTTAGATGTTAATGAATATGGCACAACCTATGTCGGTGAAACCTTTGTGGCTAATTGCTTAAATACCATTAGTAAAGGAGAAGCAATTTATTCTCGAATTCCTCACGGAATTTGTCGCTATCAAGATTTATATTTAGTTACCCGCCATCCTCAAAAACCCTTATCTTCCCTAAAATTTAGTCACAACCCCCAAGGAAAAATAGAACAGTGTGAATTAACCTCAGAGGGAAGCCTTTTATTAAAAGGATGGGTATCAGAAATTAATCTTCATAGCCAATTAAAAGAAATTTTAGTTTTTCTCAATGGGACGTTAATACAAAATTGTTTATTATCTATTCAACCCTCAGCAACTGAATCTCAATGGTCTTGGTCTTGTCAAGTTCCTCTGGGTAAAAATTCTCAACAATCTATTATTTTAATTAAAGCTATCAATTCCCAAGGATTAGAATGGGTTTTTGAAACCACAACGGTAGAAAATTTAATTCAAATCTATAGTAATCCTATTTGAGTAAAGGGAATTACGAATTACGAATTACGAATTACGAATTACGAATTACGAATTACGAATTACGAATTACGAATTACGAATTACGAATTACGAATTACGAATTGGGAATTGGGAACGCCAGATAATACTTCTGGTTGTTTCATGTCAGTTGTAAATGATTATAACCTAATTAGGATTGCTCTATATAGGATTTTTTCGTAAATTTGTTTGAATAGCGTGTGAATTTATAATTTTAGCACAAAAAATTATTGTTATAGTTTGAATTTATCAGAATTTTAACATATCTATTAAAATCTTACCAAAATTTGACCTATATTTTACGAATTATCTCTAAAAGATTGTTAAAAATCATCCTGATTCTGTAAGCTAACAAGAGTCTACTATTCCAGAGGCAGAGGCTAGAAAACAAGATGAGATTTCAGGGATGTGTTTGTACTTCCTGAAATCGGGTTAATCGATATTAAAATGTTGTCTTCCTCTGTAACCCTTTTGTTGTTTACCCTGAAGTACAATGCTAAGTTTTGAACCCGTATCTAACCCAGTTGCTAGAGAAACAATAACCTCTAACCCAATTGTGACTGTATTTGATAGTGAAGTCGATACTCTCATTGGAGGTGATGGTGCAGATTCGTTCTTTTTGCGTCGAAATGGAGATCAAATTTCCCCCTTAAGCCCTGCTACATCACTCATTGGTACAAACGAAGATGATACTTTAGTTGGAACAATTAATCGTGATGTGATTACAGGTCGAGATGGAAATGATATGATTTCCAGTTTCCTAGGAGATGATTTTATTGAAGGACAAAATGGAGATGATATTCTATTTTCAGGTCAAGGGAATGATTTAGTCATCGGAAATTCAGGAATTGATACCCTATTTGGTGATGTCGGAGTTGATACGGTTTATGGGGGGCCAGACCCAGATCTTGTGTTTGGGAATAATGATCAGGATACCCTGTTCGGGGATGGTGGAGATGATAGTCTTTATGGAGGTCAAGGAAATGATAGTTTGATTGGGGGGACAGGAAACGATTTACTATTAGGAGATCGCGGTAATGATACGCTTTTAGGGATTTCTAGTGATAGTTTAGGATATACTTTAATTACTGATTTTAATGGAGATGAAGATAAATTACTTTTAGGGGGTGTTCCCGAGTTGTATTCAATTGATAGTTCTCCTCGAAATGTACCGGAAGGGGTTGCTATTTTCAAACAGAATATAGATGGTTCAAAACAATTATTAGCCATTGTTCAAGGAGATATTGCATCGACGTTTGATAGTAATCAATATGTCTTTATTTAATCCTTCCCTGAACTTAAAGCCACCCCCTCAATTCAAGAGTAGGGGGGGTGGGTTCAAATTTTTGGCTGAAAAACATCTAAAAATTGACTGTTATAGGGTTCTAGGGACTTAAAGATTGATGTAAACAAATGTGAACTATTTTAAAGCTATTCCTCGATTTTTGAGTTAATTTTTAAAGATTTTATAAAATTTTCGGGTAATCCGATTCATTTCTCCTTTAATTAATGATACGGCAACTACAATATTAAGTAATCCCAGATGGAAGAAAGCAGGAGGAAAGCTCACCCAATCTTATAACCATTCTCATCCTTATTATAAATAGGAAATTATACTGTGAAAAAATGATACAATCAAGCCCTAATTTACTGAATAGAAATATAATTTCTTTCGTAAGTTCTATTGATGGTTTATTAGAAAATTGGGGTTATAAACGGATTGGCACTCCTTGGCAACAAGTAGAATATAATCCCCAATTTCATCAACCGGATGTTACCGATATTCAGCCGGGAGAAAGGGTTTATGTTCGTTTTGTGGGATATCGAGATGGCGATAGAATTTGCTGTCCGGCCAAAGTCAGTCGAACTTTGCCGAAGGGATTAAAATAATTCAGTGCTTTTATCGTCTCCCATTAAAATAAGGATTGGGATCTTCTGCAATCCATCCTAATTCGGAATTATAACGAATTTCGAAATGCAAATGGGGTGAGTCACTATCCGGTTGTCCGCTAGTTCCCACTGTCCCTAATCCATCCCCTAAATTGACAGGTTGACCGACTTTTACATTAATTGTATCCAGATGAGCATAACGGGTTTGTTTCCCCGACCCATGATTAACAACCACTAATTTTCCATAACCTTCCCGTTGTCCTGCAAAAGCAATTTTTCCGGCTCCAACGGATAACACTGGAGTTCCCACCGTTGCGGTTAAATCTAAACCACTGTGGAACACCACGCGACCCAAAACCGGGTTTAATTGCCAACCATAACCCATTTGTATGCGGGTCGGTTGGGGGAGGGGATAGCCCGATAGGACAGAGAAAGCCGGAACAGGGGGGCCTTTGGGCGACCAATTCACACCGGGAAGAAACAACGCTATAGGTTGAGTTTGACACCCATTGACTTCAAAAACCACATCAGGACGAGCATTATAAGCTTTAACAACGTCTTGCCAAGACCGACCCGCCGGAATTTCCACTTGAATGCCATTGTAAGGTGGAATCAGAATTTCTGCTCCCAGAGGTGCTGACCCCCGTTGTAAAATCGGATTCATCCCCAGTAACGTTGCAGGAATTAAATTATATTGACGGGCGATACTTTCCACCGTTTCCCCAGCAGCCAGACGATGACGTTTTAAACGAGATAAAACCGGGGATGGACAAACCGCTTGAGCTTCTTGTTGAGCTTCTTGTGACTGCACCGAGGGTATAGGACTCGCGAATATCCCCATCAGATTTCCGATCAATCCCAACAATACTATTCCTAAGCGTTCAAACCTCATGATCATGGATTCATCTTTCCTCCTCTGTGGAGACTCCCACTGAACCTGTAATCAGGTCAGTGGTGAGAGGAAACAGAGGTCGGGTTCTATGCTGCATACAAGTAACCATCCTTTTTGTGAATCATTGTGCAATATTTGTGACTAATTCCTTGAATTAGTCCTGGTTTTGTATTGATATTAAAACTCCCACTTGAACGAACCGCAATCCGCCCAATATAAGTTCCAATTTTCTTTCCTTTAGTGACAATGGCTTTGACAATATCACCTGTTTGAAATCCTTTAACAAATTTAAAACGAGGAACATAACGAGAGGGAAAACCAAATTTATCTGTTCTGCACATTTGTCTTGAGCCATGACCTGTTGCCTGAATCAATAACGGTTGACGGGTTAGAATTTGGAGTGAGTCAACTTGGACAACACAAGCTGCATCTAACCAGTGGGTTTTCGGTAAATTTAACCGAGTTCGATTGAATTTAGTTAAACCCCCACTACCCGTAGAAACAGATAAACCCGTTTCTTTTAATCGGGTAAATAAAGCCCATCGGGTTGAATTAACCGCAGCAGCATCTTTTAAAGGACGCTTGGATTGGGACAAAATTCTCTTCAAGACATCGGGTTTCTTGGCTAGAAATTTCTCAAGCTCTTGAGTCCCTTTCTTTAGATTGCATTTTTCACAAGCTAAACAAAGATTAGAAATTTGATTAGTACCTCCTTTAGCTTTAGGATGAATATGCTCTACTTGTAAAGGAATATTTTCTACTCCACAGTAAGCACATTTTCTACTCCATTTTTCCAGTAAGTATTCTCGAACCTCATATCCTTGTAATTCCCCTTGTTGGTATTCAACTCCTGAGATTTCAGGATTCTCAAGTTTTTGTAAGTCAAACTTGACTAACTCTTGAATCATTGAATTAACGGGTGCAAATTTAATCAATTTATTCACCCAAGTCAAAGTTGTTTCTACTCGATGTTGTAAGGAGGGTGCTAACCAACCTTCTTTTCGGGTGCGATTCAAAAACCGTACTTGACGATAACGGGTTTTACGGTTTCTTCGGGAACGACGCAATGACCGACGAGATTCCAAACTAGCTTTAATCGCTTGACCCCGATGAGTGAGTTCTGCTCCCCAAATTACTTTTTTACCTTGAACTAAAGCAATTCCGGTTGTTTTAGAACCGGGATCTAATTTTAATTCTATTGACTCAGATTGAGGATTTTCAAGAGTTTTCTTGAGGATGATTGTGAACGGATATCTTCGGAAAATAACCGCTTTCTTTTCCTTAAGAAGCTTCCTGGCTACCGCGGGGTGGCAGGGACTTAAGGGTTGTTTTTTGTTGTCAATTACTAATGCGTAATTGGACATTTCTGCCTCTCCTATTGCTAGGGTAATGTTAGCTTCGCCAATGTTTTAAGAGCTTTTTAGTCCAGTAACACGTCCTTAACCCGATAAAGATGTTTAATCACTGGAGACAGAGCAGAAGACTAGCTACGCATCCTCTGGTGTCGTGACTCAAAAAACGTAGTCAGTTAAGACTTGGGCTGGTAAACTATCGGCTTCTTTCAAAGCCTCCACTGTACTTGTACTCAAGTCAGTGGGGGTTGTTTACTAAACTTAACTTCAAATGAGCGGATCACCTTTGGCTCCCCCAGTGAGTGATCAGCACTCTGGTTTGGGCGAGTCGCTGTATCAACATTGTGGCGCACAGATCACAAACTGAAGGTTCAAGATGTGCTAATTAAAGTTAAAGAGTCGTTATTCAATACTCTTCGTCTTAAGATTAGAGGACACAGAACCTGTTCCGCTAGACCCCCAACAGAATTGTATTTCCAGACGGCAACACAGATGGATTTATCTTTCAAACAGTTTACGGTATATCTGGCTTTACTCTCCCTCGGAGGAGGGGCGGGATGGTTAGGAAGTCGCTATGTCCAAACCAACAACCCTACCCAATTATCGGCGACCGTCGCCGTCATCAAACCCTTGCCAACTGTTGCCCCTCCAACGGTTTTAGAACAACAGGTCATTGACCGTAGTAGTCCGAATTTTATTGCCGCCGCCGCAGAAATTGTTGGCCCAACGGTGGTTCGCATTGATGCCACTCGCAAAACAGAACAAGATGTCCCCGATGCCTTTAAAAATCCTCTGTTTAAACGCTTCTTTGGGACTCAAATCCCCACCCCAGAAGAACGAGTTCGTCGAGGTACCGGTTCAGGATTTATTCTGCATTCCGATGGCCGAATTATTACCAATGCTCATGTTGTGGATGGGGCGGATAGCGTTCAAGTCACGTTAAATGATGGTCGCGTTTTTGAAGGGAAAGTTAAAGGGGTTGATCCCATAACGGATGTAGCGGCGGTGAAAATTGACAGTAAGGAGTTACCCACAGCCCCCATTGGGTTCTCGGAGAATTTAGTTCCGGGACAGTGGGCGATCGCCATTGGCAATCCTTTAGGATTAGATAATACCGTTACCATTGGCATTATTAGCGCCACAGGTCGTTCTAGTACCCAGGTTGGAATTCCTGATAAACGAGTTCGCTTCATTCAAACCGATGCCGCCATTAACCCTGGAAATTCTGGGGGGCCATTGTTAAACGATCAAGGTCATGTAATTGGGATTAATACGGCAATTCGCGCGAATGCTCAAGGGTTAGGATTTGCCATTCCCATTGAAACAGCGATTCGCATCGCTAGTCAACTATTTATTAAGGGTAAAGCCGATCATCCTTATATAGGGGTGCAAATGGTGGAACTAAGTCCGACGGTCAAAGCGGAAATGGATCAACAACTGGAAGTTAGTCTCACCCAAGATACCGGGGTGATTGTGGTACGAGTGGTAGAAGAGTCTCCGGCGGCTCAAGGCGGAATTCTCAAGGGAGATATTTTGGTGAAAGTAGATGGTGTTGCGGTCAACACTCCGTCTCAAGTTCAAGAGCAAATTGAAACCAGAGCCGTCGGAGAGGAACTTCCGATTGAAATTAATCGCCAGGGTCAACAAAAAACCCTAATCCTTAAAACCGGGGTATTCCCCGAATCTGCTTTAGCCGGGGAATTTAATAATTAGGGTTTTTCCACCTCGCTCTGAAGATGCGAGGCTACCAAACTCCCGCCCGCCCTTGGGTGTAAACCGGATTACTTGGAGTCAATGGAATTAGTTCGACAGAGGTTTTCTTCTAAGTGCATCCGTTGTTCCATCTGACGTAAAAAGTAACCCGTCATCATTGCCGATGCTAACAGACCTGCCAAGTTTTCCCGGTTGGTTGTAATCTGCACGTCAAAGTGATCGGAGGGTAATACCCCGACTAATCCTTGAACGTTTCTACTAATAATTTCTTTAATTTCTGAACTGGCAGACTGAGCCACCGTTGCCAAAACATCAGGATGCTGACTTTGCAGGTAGGTCAACAACGGGTTTTCGGCGGTCTCTTGAACATCAGATCTGAGAAAGTCAGGGTTAAAAACCATGATGTGCGTCTCTATGTCAGGCTTATGCTATTGTTGAGACTCCTGCGCTGACAAACACGGTGTCGCGAAGGAGTCTTGATTGACGGAAACTCGCTGTTTAGCAAAATTGCTAACAAGTCTTACAGTTCTCCACCAGCTTATCATTATGAATTCCATCTTATCACACCCTATCAAAAGCGCTAGGCAAAGGGAGTCAATTCTGGGTTGGACTGCTCGTGATCAATGAATTGAGGGGCTGGTGTTTGTTGATTTCCGGTCACTTTCGTCCCAAAATCACTTCTAATCGTTTCTGTGCTTCTTTTAATGCCGATTCAGCCGAAGATTGACCTAATAAGGTTGCCTCAATGGCGCTACCTAAAGTATCAGAAATTCGAGTATATCCAGCGATAATCGGACGAGAACCCGCTACGGACATTTGCTCTACAAATACTTTTAACCAGGGTCTTGATTTGAGGTATTCTTGGTAGTCTTGACTTTCCACAGATTTGAGATTAACGGGTAAAAAATTTGTTCCCATTGCCCATTCGGTTTGAAATTCCTCACTTAACACGAATTCTAAGAATTTTAAAGCGGCTTTTTCTCGTTCTGGAGTAGTTTTCATGACATAAATATTGCCCGTTGCTGTAACCGTAGAGGGTTTAAGATCCGCAGGAATTGGAAAGACATCATAATCAACGTTAGACTTGGTAATATAAGTCCAAGGGCCTGTAATTTGCATGGCTACTCGACCTGATATAAAATCCGCCTCTTCATAACCCCGTTCTGGCTGAGAAAGAGTCGCTGAACCTTCTTTGATCAAATCCTGCCAGAACTGTAAGGCATGAATAGCCCCTGGATTGATAAAATTAGGTTGATTATTCGTTAAGATTTCGCCTCCAGCACTTAATAAAAACGGGAACCAACTAAAGACCGTCCATTCTCCTTTTCCTAATGGCAATAACACTCCATATTGTTCAGGTCTTCCATCTCCATTGCGGTCAATTGTTAGCTTTTTTGCCACTTGTCTGAATTCTTCCCAAGTCTTAGGAAGTTCTGTAATTCCTGCCAATTGAAACAACTTCGGTCGGTAAAAAATACCGAGATTAGCCGTATATAAGGGACTTGACCAAATATGACCGTCTAAGCTCAATTGCTCAAATAAACCGGGAACAATATCAGATTTAAAGGGTAAATTTTCCACCCAATTATCTAACGGTAGAATTGCCCCTAATTCTGCAAACTGTCCTGTGGATTGGGGGTCGTGTACTAACAAATCCGGTGGAGAATTTCCGACAACGGCTGTTAATATTTTTGGCAATTGAGGCTGACCAATAAAGATAGATTCTATCTGAATATCGGTATGGGTTTGATTAAATTTATCGACTAATCTTTCAAACACATCCCGATTTGGAGGCGGATTGACGGATTGCCAGAGGCTTAAATGAATGGAGCTATCCGGTTTTTGATAAATGCCCTGACAATTCGATAAAAATATGAGACATATACTAAGAACAATTCCCAGTGGTGATAACCGCCTAGCAAAGTTTATCATTCACAAAGACCCCTATGCTGTGATCGCCCATATCATTCGTTACCTCAGTTAATGTACTCTCGGTATTTACTGATCATTACATCATTTGGTTTTTTCTGACAAACTTAATAATTCTGTTGATTTGGAATATTTTTTCCAAAATCTTGAAGATTTAACTCATCTATGATATTGTGAGCCATAATACCAGCCTAAAGGATATTGGGAAATATAAGTATGGATTGCAAAGATAAGGTTTTTAAAACTAGCCTGAGTGACAATATTGACTATCCTGAATTCTGTTTGAAAGCCAGTTTAGATGATGCCACATTCCGAGATTTTCGTCGAAATGAAATATACAATATCACCTTAGAACACGACTCCTTCGAGCAAGGTCTAGAGTATTTTGAAGCCACCCAAAAATCTGGATCTAATGTCTTGAGTAAAATTCATGAATTTCTGAAAAATGATCAAATTGGAAATCCTAGAGTTTTTGATTACGAAGGTATTGGCACAATTGCACCAACGACCCTGCGATACATAAAAATCCTGTCTGATTTGGAATCTGAATTCGGAACTTTAGACAACTGTGATATATGTGAAATTGGAGTAGGTTATGGAGGTCTGTGCAGAATTATCAGTAGTTATTTTTATGTTAAAAGCTATACATTAGTTGACTTGAAACCTGTTCTTCTACTAGCACAAAGGTATTTAGACCATTACCCATTAAACACGACGCTGATCTATAAGACAATGAATGAATTATGCAAAGACAGTTATGATCTTGTGATTAGCAATTATGCCTTTACAGAGATTAGACGAGAAGTACAACAAATTTATTTAGAAAAAGTGCTTTTGTCTGCAAAAAGAGGCTACATTACGTACAATGAAATCAACCCAGAAGATTTTAATTCTTATACAAAAGAAGAGTTGATTGAAATCCTTCCCCAAATTAGAATCAAGCCTGAAGTTGGCATATTACACCCTAAAGATTGTACTTTAGCTTGGTAAACTCACCCTTTCCTGTAGAGTAGGATATGGATTAGGGTTCTTGCGAACCCTAATTTTTCTTTATTCATCCTTTTTTCTTTTCATGATCCGGGTTTAAATCACTTAACCAACCTAGCCTTTAGTAATAAAAGCTGGTAAATTCATCAATAATTCTAATATAGTTTTTAATCAGGTGACTAAAATCAAAATTGTCTTTGACATATTCTACAATATCTTGACGATACGCTTGATTTTTTTCAATCATTTCCTGAATGGCTTCCGTGACAATTTTCTGATTTTCTGGGGTCACATTCGTTAGAATGTCATCAGGTAAAACTTTAATAAATTCTTTGTTCTGTAAATTAGCACTCGCTGATTCAGAAATAACCACACATAAGCCTGCTCCTAAAGCTTCAAGCACAACTAAAGGGGCAACTTCCCCATCACTAATAAGAACTAAACAATTATAATCAGTGAGTTGGGTATACACCTGTTGTAAGCTCCAAATTCCTAAATATTTAGTTGTGTTCCCTTCTTTAAAATCAGGATCATCCAAGGGGCCAACAAAATCTAAGGATAACTTTCCATCTACAATTTCTGCCAATAATCTCTGTCGCTTTCTGGGTTGAATCCAACCTAAACAAATGGCTTTATTATTGCCTCTTTCCTTAAAATTAATTTTCTGAGTATCAATACCATTCGGTTGCATTCTCATAAACCCAGAGTATCCTTTGTTTAGAAAAAACTCTTTTGTTTGATGAGAAGCAGCAATTATACCTGGCACATCTATATAAGGTTTAAAGGCTTGTCGAAAGTTTTCCTCCCATTTATCTTCTTTCAGCAAGTAACCATAATGGCAGGTAAAACAATATTTCTGCTTGAGTTTTCGATTAAAATCATCGACAAAATTATAGGCGTGTAGATGTACGAAATCATAACTTTTGTTATTGATATAATCTAGGGCTTGATCAACATCTACTTCATCTATGATATCAACTTGATGTCCTAGTTTTTCAAGAAATGATTGATACTCAAAGAGTAGGGTATAAATAGAATTTGATAAGGGTGGAACCGGAATGTAACCCCAAGCAACAAGAGCAATTCTCATCACAAAATATCCTCTGGAAAAATCGGCGGTGCAAAAGATGTCTGATTGATAAATGAATACCATCTTTGGGTGCAATTGATCAAGAAATTGTTGCTCCCAATCAGTGTCAATACTACTGCACGGTCGAATCTAGGGGTAAATCCAGGGGTAGATCCTCGGTAAAATTCAAAGATAATTGCTTGGGAAGCTGATCGACCTGGAAATACTGATGAAATTTTTTCGTGACTTGTAGCCAATAGGAGCGGGCGTTGGGTTGTTTGCGTTTGTGCACAAACCCCAATTCCACCAATTCCTGAACCTGTTGATAGGCTCCTGATCCTCTTAATTCAACTAAATCCGTTTGGGTAATCCCTCCATTCAGGGCGATGGCCGCTAAAGTTCTTAAGGCCCCTACTCCTAACTCTGGGGCGACTAAGGTGTGCATTAACTCCATATAGGCTTCTCGGAGTTGCAGGGTATATCCAGAGTCGGTTTCTACCACTTCTAAGGCACTATCTCGATGGGCATAGTCAGACATAAGTTGAATTAATGCTTCTTCAACTTCTTTGCGATCGCACCGGGCTAATTCTGCTAGTCCTCCAATGGAAAGGGGTTGACCTTTTAAGTACAAAATTGCTTCAATTTTTGCCAATAAACTCATGTTCAAAAACAGATGACAGATCACGGTTTGGAGTCCCTAACTGTTGACTGTACACAGTTATCTGTAAACCGTCAACTTTTAAGGGCTTGGCTTTGAGGGTTTTTAATTTTTATTGACTCCAGAAAAATTCAATCAAATCAATCTGATTCAAAACTGGGTAATTTTTAATTTTAACTTCAGGAAACTTTTGACAATTTTACCGCAAACCTCGACAGGTATCAGGGCAGAACTTTAATTTCTGGTTAAGGTTGACGAAGATCGGCGGGTCATGAGAGAATTTTTGTATCTTTTTTAACGAAATTCTATTAGATCCCTTCCCTGTAGAAAAGGGCATTTTTGTCAACCGTCTTAATAAAGATTTTTCCTTCAAGACTAAGCTTCATTAAACTTAACAAAAATATAGAGTAATTGTAAGTTAGACAACAAAGTAAAACCTATTAATCATAGACAATTGAATTTATATAGGATTTGGGAGAGTTCAACATGACCAGGGAAAATACAGTTCCCTCAAATTGTCGCAATTGTCGGTATTATAAGCCAGAGGGGCGACGGGGGGGAATTTGTCAAATGTTTCATGCTCCCGTTCAAAGTCATTGGAAATCCTGTACCTTAGCAACTTTACCTTTTATTTACTTATGGGATCAAGTGGATACTGAATTTCAGGGGGTACAAGATGGCAAAGATCCCAGAGTTCGTTTAAGAGATAATATCGGATAATTCCTATCTCTCATCCTAATCAATAATTTCTGGGATCGGAGAGGAAACTTTGATAAAAATTGTTTATGATTGTCTCTTAAAATCAATTCGTTTTTAGTAAGTTGCTCAAGCTCATTTTTTCCAATTCATGTTAAAATAAATCTAAAGAAAAACTTTCTTTAAGATGATTGAATGCAGTTTCCTTTAAAAGCCCAATTAACTCAACATCTACAACAGATGATTCGGGAACGTGACCCTTACCTAGCTTCTGAGGGTCATTTTTATGTCCGAGAATATATTCGTCAGCAACTCCAACCATGGGGAACGGTAATTACAGATGAGTTTCAACAAACTGGAAGAACCCATCAAAATTTAATTCTAAATTTACCCGCTTTATCAAAATCAAAAGATTCTATTATTCTAATTGGTGCCCATTATGATGCTGTTCCAGGGTGTCCGGGTGCTGATGATAATGCTACAGGTGTTGCGGTTTTATTAGAATTAGCGAGATCCATTGCGGAACATCCCCTCAAATATCCGGTTCAGTGTGTAGCGTTTGATTTAGAAGAATATGGTTTTGTCGGAAGTCAACATTATGCTCAACGTTTAAAAGAGCAAAACCAACCGATTCGCTTGATGCTATCGTTGGAAATGTTAGGGTATTGTAATTCTAACCCGAATTCTCAAATTTATCCCCCTGGATTAAAATATTTTTATCCGAATTCTGGCGACTATATTGCATTAATTGGTAATTTAAAAACCATTCCTGATTTAATTAAGATTAGTCGCGGAATTCGCCAAACAAAAACCCCTTGTGAATGGCTTCCGGTTCCCAACCGAGGGATGATAGTTCCTGATACCCGACGCAGTGATCATGTTCCTTTTTGGGATTTAGGATATTCAGCAATTATGGTGACAGATACGGCAAATTTAAGAAATCCCCATTACCATCAACCAACAGATACCCTAGAAACTTTAGATTTAGATTTTCTCACGAGAGTTTGTCAAGGTTTAATGGCAGGTTTACGGCGAGTTTAAATTGGAGGAATAAGCTAAAAAAATATAGAAAAATTGGGTTGTTATGATTAGTATATAGCAAGTCATAATGCCCTGAACTTGCATTTCGGGCTGTAGAGACGTTGCATTCAACGTCTCTACGTTATCTAAAGATAACTAAATACCTGTTTTTCTTAACCCGTTTTAACGGGTTTGTAGGGGCGAGGTAACCTCGCCCCTACGCCTGAAATTTATTTCAAGGGTTTTGGCGTTAAGTTAACACTGATGGGAGGGACGCCACCCCTACGGGTTTTAATCACAAATTATTCAGATTTGCTATAGTCATAATAATAATGAATGTGCGGAGGGGATTGGGTGTATGTTGCAACGAATTATTCGGTTTTTTAAACAATTACTGCAACGACTCCTGAACCGACAACCACCGCCTCCGCCACCCTCAAACCCTGTTCATCCTAACCGTAGCGATACGGAATATGAGGGGTTATTTTTGCAATTGTTGGAGAGGGTGCATCAAGGTGCAAGTCGGGGTGAGGTGAAGGGATGGTTAATGGGAAATCAACTGAAACAGGGGGAGTTTGTCGCCTGGTTGGAAGGGTTTGGACAACGCATCGCAGATAACCCAACTCCCCAGGAAGAATTAGCACGGCGGATGGTTTTATTGGGGAATTTGGAGAGCGGAGAATTAGGAATTGTTGCGGGAAGAATTGGGAGAGAAATTTTAGAGGGAATTAGTTCAAGATCAGATAGTGAGTTAACGGTTAATTCTTTAGAACAAGATTCTAATAACTTTTGGCTTGATCAAAGTCTTGAACAAGTTAGATTAGGAGACTTTAATAAGGCTCTTTCTTATTTTAAAAAAGCCATTCAATTGCAACCAGACGATACTAACACTACAGAAGTTATTTTGAGTCCTACTTTAGAATTTAAACCGGACGGATACGAAGCCTGGAACAACAGAGGCGTTGATTTAGCTGATTTAGGAAGGTTTGAGGAAGCGATTGATTGTTATAACAAGGCTTTAAAATTTAAACCGGACGGATACGAAGCCTGGTTAAACCGAGGCGCGATTTTATGTGATAGATTAGGGAAGTATCAGGAAGCGATTTATTCATTTGAAAAAGCCTTGGAATTTAAACCGGACTTACACGAAGCCTGGCACAACCGAGGCGTTGCTTTAAAGCATTTAGGAAGGTTTAAGGAAGCGATTAATTCTTATAAAAAGGCTTTAGAATTTAAACCGGACTATCACGAAGCCTGGTTCGGCCGAGGCATTGCTTTAGCTGAATTAGGAAGGTTAGAGGAAGCGATTGATTCTCATGACAAGGCTTTAGAATTTAAACCGGACTATCACGAAGCCTGGTACAGCCGAGGCAATGCTTTAAGAGATTTAGGAAGGTTAGAGGAAGCGATTGATTCTTATGACAAGGCTTTAGAATTTAAACCGGACTTACACGAAGCCTGGTGCAACCGAGGCACTGCTTTATATAAATTAGGAAGGTTTGAGGAAGCGATTAATTCTTATGACAAGGCTTTAGAATTTAAACCGGACTTACACGAAGCCTGGTTAAACCGAGGCATTGCTGCTGGAATATCTTCCCATCCTAATCCATTCTTAACTTCTTTCAGTCAAATTGTTGCTAAACATCGTGAACTGAATCAACGAGGTTATCTGGGAGAAATAACTTGTTGTGAAATCGGATTAACTTATGTTAAAAAGGATAAACAGCCGGAAGGTTGGGGACTGTTGCATTATGTAATGGGTCGGGCGCACTATTTTGAAGGTCGGAGACAAAAGGTAAGGGATTACTATAATAAAGCGATTAAGAGTTATGATACTGCCCTAACGGTCTTGACAGCAAACAATTTTCTTGAAAGCTATTTAAAGGTTTTACGAGATTATATTAAAGTCTTATGGGAGTCAGGAAAAACTGAAAAAGCGGAGGAATTACAACGAGAAGCAACGGATGGGTTGCGTCGGTTGATTGAAGAAACGCCTTCTAATTATAAAAAACAACAACTGTCCCTAGAGTTTTTTGGATTTAATCAATTAACTGTTGATTTAGCGGTGAAATCTGGGGATTTTATTAAAGGGTTGGAGTTAGCAGAAGCAGGGAAAAATACCTGTTTGGGTTGGATGTTGTTGGGGTGGAGTGATGATATTCCCAAGTTTAGTTATGGGGAAATGCGACAATTTTTGCAAACCTGTCATTCTGGGAAGAAAACCGCTATTGTCTATTGGCATCTTAGCCCTATTGCTTTAACAACCTTTATTTTAAAACCGGATAACCCCGAATTAGAAGTGATTCAACAACCGAGTATTCAAACTTTAAATGATTTTGAAGATTGGTTAACAGATTGGAATAAAAGTTATCAAGAATATCGAGAAAAAACACCTGATAATGACCGTTTATCCCGTGACTGGCGACAAAATATGATTCCTAACCTGAGAGCGTTAAAAGAAATTCTCAGAATTGATGAAATTATCGAAAAACTCGATAAAATTAATCATGTTATTTTAGTTCCCCATCGAGATTTACACTATTTACCCCTAGAATCTCTATTTTCCTTGGGTAATTCTGCTCCTCCTTCTTTCAGTTTAACCCGTTTACCGAGTTTAAAAATTGGTCAAAACTTACAATCAACACCTCGAATTCCGGCGAATCAAACTTTACTCAATATTGAAAATCCCCCTAGTATTATTCAAGCGGGAGAAGGAAATAAAAAACGATTAATGCCTTTACCTGTGGCGGATATTGAATCGGAATTTGTTAGTCTCAGATTTGATCATCCCACTCGATTATCTGAAGAAGAAACGACCTTAGAAAAAGTTAGCCAAGGGTTAAAACAAAATTACCAAGTTCTGCACTTTGCAGGTCATGGTAATTATAACACGAACGATCCTAAATCATCAATGTTATTTTTAAAAGGGAGCGATCGCTTAACCCTAGAAGAAATTATTCAACCCAATTATTGTCTCAATTCCTATCAATTAGTTTGTTTAGCAGCCTGTGAAACGGCCGTTGCTGGAAACCAAACCATTTTGAGTGAATATGTGGGACTCGCAAGCGGGTTTTTAATGCAGCAAGTTGACCATGTTCTAGGGACATTATGGGCCGTTGAGTCCCTCACTTGTTCGTTATTTGTGATAGAATTTTATTATCGTTGGCAAGTTTTGAAGTTATCAAAAACTGAGGCTTTTACCCAAACCCAAACCTGGTTAAAAACAGCAACCCATCAGGAGTTAAAAGACTGGTGTGAAGCGAGAATAGCGGAGTTACCCCATTTCGGGGAATTGCTTAAATCCAAAGTCGATGGCCTACTTGCTAAAATAGAACAAAATCCACCTTTACAGCATCCCTACTATTGGGCTGCATTTATTTTAAGCGGTTATGAAAGATTCTGAAGTTGAAATATTAACGGCGTTTTTTGCCGTCTTAACTCAACAATCTGAACCGTTACCTGCGGATTTCGTTGTTCAGTTAAATGAAATTAGTGAAACTTTAAATATAAGCCAATTATATAAGTTAATTACTAATTCTAGTTTACGAGAAAATTATCACATTGCTTATAAACGGTTAGGGTCTAAATCAAGTTTTCGCAATTTAGGATTAGATGTAATTCCGAATCATAAATCTGAGGTTGAAAACACAACTTGTACAGAAGTTGAGAATTTAGCCAGTCGTATTCCCGAACAAAATTTAGATAAAATTCTGCATCAGATTGAAACCAGACTTCATGAAAATGAATCTTTAGGAAAAAAAATCTTAGGGGATATTAACCCAATTGAAGCCGCAAAAACCCTCTTATTCTTAACCTCCGGTATCTAGTAGGGTGCGTAAGCAAAGCGCACGCACCAACCCACAGTTTATAATCAATAATCATATTAATTTAAAATAAATTGTTGGGTGTTTAATTTTTTATTGGGTGCGTGTTTTATTATGGGTTTTGATGCGTGTGGTTTTTCCAGGGTTGAGGTGTAAATTTTTTTTGAGGTTAATCTGTGGATTTTTTTAGATTTGGGTTTGGTGCGTGCGCTTTGCTTTTTAGATTTGGGTTTGGTGCGTGCGCTTTGCTTTTTAGATTTGGGTTTGGTGCGTGCGCTTTGCTTTTTAGATTTGGGTTTGGTGCGTGCGCTTTGCTTACGCACCCTACGATTGGGGAGAGTTAATTATGGTTGATAATGAGCAGTTAATTTATCCGACTGTGGATTTATTTCTGTATGATTTAGGGGAGGGGTTGGGGGAATTAGACACCCAAATTGAGGAAAATAGGAGTAATTTTTTCACCCGAATTTATGGAGAGAAACTTGATACAGAAATTTTAAATAAAATTAAACGTGTTGAGGAAAAAGATGGGGATTATTTACCCTTATTGTCTGGTGTACAACCGTTAAAGCAGGGGGATGGTTATTATTACCCGGTTAAATTAGGAGATACCTATGGGTTACAAATAGACTGTTCTGGAGAAAAACAAAATGACCCTCAAAAGCTTTTTCCTAAACCTTTAAAAAGTTTATCAGAAATCAAAACCCTGATTAAAAATCAACTCAATTCCTGTGAAGGAACAATTGGACAAAGTTGGTTTGTCTGGGGTTTGTTAACCTCTGATGAACAAAATTCTTTAGAAACAGCCAAAAATTGTTATCAACAAATCAACTTATTTCCTGATGGTAATTGGGAACGAGATTTAAAAGAAAGAGGTAAATTTTTAGGCGCGCATTTTTATGAACTTTGGAAACCGCCATCCCATCAACATCAAACTTGTGATTCTGTGCATTTAATCATTTGTTTATTTGATGCTCAACTCAATAGTTCTTGGTCAGAGCTTTCAAAAAAAGTTGAACAGATTTATCCTCAACTGATGCGATTATTTTGCTATCGAAATAAGGTTGTTTGGTCATATTGTCAAAGTCGTCAATTAAAAATTGAACTCAAAAAAGCCAATCCTATTATTCTAAAAAGGGTTAAGGATCTACAGAAACAAGTTGATCAACCTCAGTTAGATTTAAACCAGTTACAGAAAGAATTAGCGAAGATATTGAAAGTATTATGGAGTTATTCTGAAAAATTAATTAGTTTAGAGCAACAAGAATCAACGATTAAAACGAATTTAAAGAATTATCAAAAACGAGTTAACAGTATTGCTGAATTAGACTTTAATTCTAATCCAGAAGCAACGCGAAAATTTTTAAGTTTTTTTAGTGATTATGTTGAAGAAAAATATTTAGAACAAACCAAATCGGATTTAAGAAGTTTAAATAGTGGGTTTAAACTATTAGAAAATGCGATTAAAACGATAGAAGGAATTATTAGTATTGAACAAACAAAAAGCGATCGCAATCTCAATTTAACGATTGGTGTCGTTGGTACAGCATTAGCCATGAGTGGCGTTACCGCGAGTGTTTTATCTACCCAACCCGAACGTCCTAAATCTCATGGCGATTTTTCCTTTATGACTTCTCCGGCTTTTTTTATTAGTAGTTTACCTGTATTAATTTCATTAATAATTTTAGGATTATCTCGTTTTTTTCGATAATTAATGAAGATTTATAATAATCCGTGTAGGGGTTGGGTCTTCCAACCCTCTTGTCACCTGGGTTGGGAGGGACGCCACCCCTACGGGTTTTGATCACAAATTATTTAGACTTGCTATAGAGGAATCAGATTTTTTCTTCTAACTTCATTAATGCTTGAATTCGAGCTTCTGTAGACGGGTGAGTGGAAAATAAATTTGCCATTGTTTTTCCCGAAAAACTATTCATAATTAATAAAGGTTCAAAGGCTGGATTTCCGGCAATGGGAATTTGTCTGGCCGTTAAATCTAACCGTTGCAAAGCTCTCGCTAAAGCTTTAGGATTTCCAGTTAATTTAGCCGCACCTGCATCGGCGGAAAATTCCCGTGTTCGAGAAATTGCTAATTGAATCACCGTTGCCGCCATCGGAGCTAGTATTATTGTTAATAATAATCCAATGGGATTTCCTCCGCGATTATTATCCCGTGACCCCCCAAACCACATCCCATAACTCGCAAATTGTGCTAACCCAGAAATAGCGCCAGCAACGGTTGCAGCCACCGCTTGGGTGAGGGTATCTCGATTATAGATATGGCTTAATTCATGGGCAATAACGGCCTCTAATTCATCTTCGGGTAACAAACTCATAATGCCTTGGGTGACAGCGACGGCGGCGTGTTGAGGATCTCGACCTGTGGCGAAAGCATTAGCAGCCGCACTGGGAACAATATACACTCCAGGCATCGGTAAATTAGCGCGATCGCATAATTGTTGTACCATTGCATATAAACCGGGTGCTTGTTCGGGGGTAACGGGTTGAGCATTATAAGCTTTAAGGGCTATTTGATCGGAAAAATACCAACTCCCTAAGTTCGTTACGGCGGCGAACAGAATACCCACCAATAAGCCATTAGTTCCCCCAATGACCCAATAGCTAATGCTGACTAAAAGAGCAGTTAATAATCCTAGTAAAGCAACTGTTTTAAATTGGTTCATACCCACTTCTTTTGGTTAAGGATTCGCTGTAACCGTTTATTTTCAGTTCTATTTTAACCTGAAAGTTGCTAACACTAGGAGGGAATACAGCCCCAAATAATACGGGTTTACGGAATTCCTGAGAACGGAGTTGTTATACTAAACAAACATAATTTTACCATAAACGCAGAAATCTATGAGAGAACTGTTAGCGGATGCCGTAGAGGTCTTTGATCGACACAGTGGTTGGATTATTTGGAATCTGTTTTTGGCGTTTATTCCTTTAGTCTTAAGTTTTTGGCTGTTTCGGAGGAGAAATATTTCTCGAACTTGGTTTTGGTGGATTATTTATGTCATTTTTATTGCTTTTTTACCTAACGCGCCTTATTTACTGACGGATATTATTCATTTAATTCGCGCCACTCGTGCGGGATATTCGATTTGGATTATTACTCTAATTTTTATTCCCCTTCATGTTTTTGCCATTCTGAGTGGGTTAGAAGCTTATGTTGTCTCGTTAATTAATCAAAATCATTATCTCAGAAAGGAAGGAGCAAAACAATATATTTTTCTGTCGGAAATCTTGACCCATATTTTGTGTGCTATTGGAGTATTCATGGGACGCTTTCGGCGCTTTAATAGTTGGGATTTAGTCACTCAGCCGGATGTGGTTTTCATTAAAACCTTAGATGATTTAACGACTAAAAAGCCTTTATTTGTCATTTTTATTACTTTTGTTGCGATTACAATCTTCTATACTTTAATGAAGCAGGTTACGTTTGGATTAATGCTTCAGTTTCGACGACTTTATTTAGGGTTAGATGAATTAGATCCTGAAGAAATTATCAAGCGATAAATTCAAATAGGAGACAGGATGAAAGCCATTTTGAATCTCTTAATGGCTTGGACAACGCCTAGATTATTCCCGATCAAAGCGACAAACATATTTGGGATTAATTGGACATTGAGTAGAGGTGAGGGGATTATCTTGAATAAATAAGAAACGAAGTTTTGTTAAATCTTTTAAATCGCTAATATCAACAATTTTATTATGGTTGAGATAGATTTCAATTAAACTTGTTAAGCTCTGAAGGGGGGAAATATCAGAAATCTGATTATAACTTAAATTGATTCGGGTTAATTGGGTTAAAGGTTGCAATGGACTAATATCCGTAATTCGATTAAAACTTAAATCCAATTCTTGTAAGTTATTCAAACTTTGTAAGGGAGTGAGATCAGAAATTTGGTTATTATTAAGCTTCAATGACGTTAAATGAGTTAATCCTTTTAAGGGACTTAAATTAGAAATCAGAAAGGTACTTAAATCTAACCGTTCTTGTTGAGAAAGCATTTGATTCGCGCGATCGCAATCGGAAGTTCCCACCTGTTGTAATAAAACATCCACAGTTCTCCTAGCTTCACGTGACAACTGTTGACGATTAGAACACCAATCTTGAAAGGTTTTAAAACTAGGTGTATCCGGTTGTGATTGTGCTAAACTTGCAGCCGGAAAACCCACAACGCTGAACAATAATAAAAGCCCCCCTAGCTTCTGTTTAAATGTCCTTTTCTCTAATAATTGATTCATGGGTTTAAATCCTGCTAAAAGGTTGAATTCAAGTCTGGAAAGTGACGTTTTAATGGAGTTTATAGAGCGTTTTAGAACTCCATTGAGTTGTCCTATTGTTAGGGTAGCATATCACCGAAGTTAGGATATTTTTCAATAATCATTGATTCCCGTTGTCTGTCAGATCATGGCTCTCCTGTTCCAGGAATAGCTTCAAAAGCTGTAACTGACGAACAAGCAACAGTTTCAATATTGGGTCTGGGGCAATTTTTGCGGATCTCCTAGCGCCATCACGATCACTGCGGTGAGTCAGCCACTTGGGTCGAGGCAAAAAGTCCGAACCCGATAATTTTAATTTTGAGAATGATCGTTTAAAATAGAAACTGTATTGTAAAATATTGCGATTAAAATAACAATTGACACAGCGATCGCTAACTTTCCTAATTCCTAAACATCTAAACCAATGAGTATTCGCGGGATTGACGTTTCTGATTACCAGCCTAACGTAGATTGGCAAGCCGTTGCCCGTTCTGGTATTGCCTTTGCTATTATCAAATCAACGGAAGGAGAAACCTTTGTTTGTGAGGTTTTTAAGCGCTATTGGGAACAATCAAAAGCCAATGGTTTAATTCGGGGTGCTTATCATTTCTTTAGACCGGATACAGATCCGATTAAACAAGCCTATCATTTCCTGAAAATTGTTAAACTTCAAGAGGGTGATCTGCCTCCAGTTTTAGATATTGAAACCATGGGAACATTAGACGCCAAAACGTTGTGTGATCGGCTAGGACAATGGATAGATGTGATGGAAAAAGAAACCGGTTTTCGTCCTATTATCTACACTTATCCTGGATTTTGGCAAAAACTCAATACCACTCGTTTTTCTGATTATCCCCTCTGGATTGCTCACTATACCACAGCCGAACAACCGATGATTCCTGGCGGTTGGAAAAGTTGGGTTTTTTGGCAATTTACCGATCAAGGTCAAATAGAAGGAATTAGTGGCGGTGTAGATGTTAATTTATTTGAAAGTGTTCGCAAAGGAGATAAGGGAGCAAAAGTTGAAAAAATTCAAAACTTACTGAAAAATCGAGGTTATGATCCAGGGGTGATTGATGGATCTTTTGGGACTGGAACTGAAACAGCTTTAATCAAATTTCAACAAGCTAAACAGTTAGGAGCAGATGGAATTGCTGGGTTAAAAACCTGGACAGCATTAATGGGACGTTCAGATTCTTTTGTATTACCTGTAGGGAACGTTGAACCGACTCCAGAACCCACACCTGCACCCACACCCACACCTGCACCTGTTCCTAGTATTGAATTGATTGATATTTGTAAAATTTACAAAGGAAATCCAGGTCAAGATCAAGTATTAACATGGTTACAACAACAAATTCCCTCAGCCACGTTATTAGAATTTTCTAAACTCTGGCGAAATCAACCCAAAGCTCAAACCACTTCCGTTAAGTTAATTGATGTTTGTAAATATTATCGGGGTTTACCGAGTCAAGATCAAGCCTTGCGTTGGTTACAGGAAAAAATTGCCCCCTCAATTTTAAGTGAATTAGCTCAACAATGGAATCAACAAACCTTACCAACACCCAGTATTAAATTACAAGATGTCTGTAAATATTACAAAGGTTTACCCAACCAAGCAGCGGCTTTAGATTGGTTACAAAGTCAAATTCCTCCTGCTACTTTAGATGAATTTGGGAAGAAGTGGCGACAACCTGCACCCAAAAAATAACCGCTCACTCCCTATCGTCGGGTGCGTCAGCAGAAGCGCACCCACCCCCGCAACTAAAATTAATTATCATTCTGCTATAGCAGGGAACATTTTTTGAATCCCTTGGAAATCAACTGAATCTGCAACTACACTTAGGCTAAATTGGTGTTAGACTGCCAATCTTCCCGATTTAGACAATACACAAAACAGTCATCGTCACCAAACCGCCGTGACTCGACAAATTTAAAGCCAAGACGTTCATAGAAGCGGTGAGCGCGAGTATTATTAGCTAGGGGATCGACAAGGATAGCCGTTACAGTTGATGCTGCAAAACAGCGAGCAATGGACTGACTTGCTTTTGTTGCTGTTTCTGCTGTAAAAATTCCGCAAAGTCCCGAACTTCAGCAACTAAATCATCCGATAAATTATCTAAAACTGCTGTTAAGTGTTCGCGTACTCCCATCGTTTCACGAGCAGGAATTGTTAAAACTAATTGATGCGGATAAACGGTTTCTACCCCGATTGTCTCCATAAATGATTCAGCTTCATCCTGAGTCGCTGACATAAATTTACCATTCTCATCGTACTTAACCCAACCCCCAAACAATTCAACAATATACGCCTTTCCCTCTCCCAGAACTTCCACAATTGTACCGATGGTTCCCTCATTAGCCGCTCCCCCATCGGTTAAGGGAATATCTTCAATAAGTTTAACCCCATCAAATAGCTGAAATTGAACCATTACAATCCTCCTAATCTATCGGGTACTGCTGTGACAAACCTAGCAATATCTTCATCAAATAGCACCATCCAAACCGTTTCTGTGATAAATTTCATAAATTTAACGCATATATTTTTCAATATATACCTCTATTTTAAAAATTAATTCTCGAACTGTTTCTTTTATTTCTTCAAATTCAGGATTAAAGATTTCAAAATTTCCATGTGCAGCCTTATTTCTTAAATCAGCTATTTTTTTTATTTCTTCATGTGCTTTCTTATCTATTAATCCCTTACCTTTTGCAAAATTACTAATCTCTACCAATTTTTTTGTAGATAAACCTTGTGTTTCTTTGCCAAATTTCGTTTCACAAACCTTTTTAATAGCACATTCTAAAGTCGAACTTGCTATTAAAACTGCTGCGACATAATATTTGTCGTCAAAAAATTGTTTCGCCTGTAATAAATAATCAGATAGAACCTCGCCTTCTGCTTGTAACATTAAACTATCGAGAAATCCTTCCTGATAATCTTCTTTTAAAGCTTCTAAATCAAGAGTTAATTCTTGGATTTCAACGCCTCTAACATTCTTGAAATCAATCTCTAGCATTTCATTAAGTATGTGTTCATAAATAGTCCCCTTAATGGGTAACTGTTCAAGTATATTGCAGCATTGTTTCTGCCACTTCCACAAAGCTGCTTTATTTTGATCTAGCTTACTGGTCATATAAACACTATCATCATCATAATTATCAATGCTGTTTAATCTTCCATAAATTATGCGTTCTTCATTTTTCATCAAAGATATATATAAAGCATTCCCCTGTTGGATCAGCTTTTCTAGTTTATTAACATATTTCTTGGCGTATTGAAGAAGGGTGGAATGTGTCATGTTGTTCTCCTTTGTTTAGTTTTTTACTCGAATTTGACCACTCATTAATTTAGGTAATAAAGTGTGTAGACACCCCATTAGCTAGAAGCCCTATTTGCTTATGATAAGAATCAGAATGATTATTCTGTATTTTATTCCCAGTCATTTTTTGACCAAAGCTCTTCAAAATATCGAGTCCAATAATCAAAACCTAAGCCCCCATATCTAAATTCATAGGAAAATGTTTTTTGGCTGGATTTGCCATACATATAAGGCCCCAAAAAAACGTTATCATCAACTCTACAGTAAAAGTCTAACGGAAGACAATTATAATATTTTAATTCAATATTACTTGGGTGAGATGCTATTGCTTTAAGCTGAGCTACCCAGTTTTCGAGTTCATATATTGTGTTTTTAATTTGACCTTCGATCTCCTGTTCATCTTTTTCTCTCTGAGCCAGATACTTTGACTTCGGATTTATCGTTAAAATTCTTATGTGTATACCAGCTTTTACTTTTTTCTTAATTAAAGAA
This sequence comes from Planktothrix mougeotii LEGE 06226, assembly GCF_015207485.1. Lineage (NCBI taxonomy): Bacteria > Bacillati > Cyanobacteriota > Cyanophyceae > Oscillatoriales > Microcoleaceae > Planktothrix > Planktothrix mougeotii. The sequence continues at coordinate 26,267 of NZ_JADEWU010000021.1, read as the reverse complement.
GACTTCTCCTCTCTCAAGCTTTTTAATCCAAACGCAATAATATCAATTTGTTTTTGGCATTTGTCTAAAATATCATCTGTTTCTCTATTCATTTCCGCCCTGGTTAAATACATTCCAGAAAGCCTCCATTCATTAATCAGTTCATTAGTTTCACTTTCTTTAATAAGATAACGAGAAGATAAAAAAACTATTATAGAACTAGAAATTATAGAAGTTCCAATACTGATAAGTATTGTTTTTAAATCTTCGTTATTATTTTTATCAAACATTAAAGATGCTAATGTAAATATAACTCCTATAGATAAAATAAATAAATTTAGAAGTTGATAGTTAATTTTTCTAAACTTTTTAAGCATAGTACGGTAACTTATATTAATTTTTTCTCACTGATTAACTTGACTAAGGGTTTTTTAGCCTTTTGGAAGCTTCTTCTAGCCCCATTTGGGAATCTATCTAAAAATCCTCTTCCAAATTTTATCAAAATTTCAATCCCTTTGAAATAAATTGAGTCTGCAACTACAGTTAAGCTAAATTGGTGTTAGACTGCCAATCTTCCCGATTTAGACAATACACAAAACAGTCATCGTCACCAAACCGCCGTGGCTCGACAAATTTAAAGCCAAGACGTTCATAGAAGCGGTGAGCGCGAGTATTATTAGCTAGGGGATCGACAAGGACAGCCGTTACAGTTGATGCTGCAAAACAGCGAGTAATGGCAAGCTGCATCATTTGTGTTCCATAACCTTTACCTAAATCCTGTTTTTCTCCAATCCAAATATCAATAGCCCGAAGATCCGTTGCAATATCACCCCAATAATGGTCATCCTCACGGGCTGGATCGATGATTTCAACAAATCCAATAGGACGACCATCCATTTCCGCAATCAATTGTTCCCGCCAGTCGGGGCTGCGGTGAAGTTCCACTTCCCAACCCCAGTCATCGTTAGGATCTGAGGAAATTATGTGAGGTTGCTCATCCCAGTGTCGCAACAAATCCAAATCATCGGGAGTAGCCGATCGTAGATAAATCATAACGTGTTTGAATATAAAATTAAAGTTGTTTCCGGTTTAACCTGAGTTTGAAGAATTAAGCCAGTCTGTCGATCAAGCATTGAGAATATCCTGAACTGTCAATACTAATTTTGGGAAGATTGGGGAGATAATTTTCTCTAATCCAGTAAATACTTGTTCTGTATAAAAACCTTCAAGACTCAAAACTCGCACCGTCACATTGGGCGTTGGACAATTCCAGTCTACTGTCCAATATTCGGGAACTCCTAGGGATTGATATTCAGCCAGTTTATCCTTAATATGTACATCTCGATAGTCAGGACTAATCACTTCAATTGCTAACAAAGGGGGGGTATAAAGTATCGCTGATGTTTGTTCAATTTCAATTTTCTGTTGTTCGCTAATCACAGAAACATCAGGACGACGGGTTCTCATCCCCGTGAAAAATTCAATTCCATTGGGTCTGGCATGATAAGGATATTGCTGACGTTTAATTTCTAAAAATAGAGACACTAATAATAAGGTAATAATAGCCTCATGTTTACCCGTTGCTGGCGGCATCTCAACTAATTCTCCCTCAACAAATTCATATCGCTGATCTGTTCCGTCCTGGTAAGTCAGATACTCCTCAAATGTTAGCTTTACATGGGTTTTTGTCATGTTCTCACCTCAACTTTGCAGGTTCCGTTTATTTTAATTTAACGCTGCTACTTTCTAATGCTAACAATCCTGCACCATAGGCAGGTTCATGACGGGGAGAGATAATCGTTGCTAAAGGTGCGATCGCATTAATTTCTGCTTCAAATTGACGGCGAAAATTCGCTAATCCTTTCCAAACCCCTCCCATAACCACAATTTCAAAGGAGTCTGTGGGTTCAAATAAATGGTTAATGGCGACTTCTGTAGCTAAGGCTAATTCATGGGCTGCATTTTTAATAATATTTTCAGCAATCGGATCACCGGAAGCCGCAACTTGATCCACAATTGGTGCTAAACTGGCAATATCTTTAACTCCCCATCCTTGACGGTAAACAACGGGAATTAATTCTTCAATGGAATTTAAGTTTAAAGCGTCTTGAAAGGCAGGAATTAGTTGGGTTGATTCTAATCGACCATCATAAGAACGTAACGCCGATTTTAACCCTTGAATCGCAATATCATAACCACTACCTTCATCTCCTAACAGATATCCCCAACCCCCGACTCGTTTACTGATTCGGTGATGATTTTTTCCGAAGATATGGGAACCTGTTCCTGCTATTACAACAATACCAACAAAGTGACCTAAACCACCTACTAAGGCAATCACACTATCACTATTAATTATAATATTTTCTGGGGTTAATTTCCAGTCAATCGGTAATTCTGAGGAGGTTTGAATCTCTGCAATTAAATTGCGGATTAATTCAATATCTTCTGAACGACCTACCCCGGCTAATCCTAAACTAATCCCTTGAATGGGAACGAACCTTTCTAAGGCTAAAAAACTATGTTCAACGGCTTGTTGAATCGCTGAAATAATGGCTATTTTAGCAGCCTCAATTCCAATGGTTTGATAATTCGATGGCCCAGCTTGTCCGTGTCCTAAGATTTTGCCATCAGCACTCATTAACACACAAACCGTTTTAGAACCGCCACCATCAATTCCTAATACATGAATCATGAAAGTTGTAATTTAAAAGGTCGAATAGGGTAAGCCAAGTGTTGGCTGTGTGGAACAGGCAAGATGCCTGTTCCACGAACCCGAAAGTTGAATTACAGATTAATTAACTTTTTAGCACGTTCTGCACGAGCTTCAGCAGATTCCATGACCTCGGATAATTTCTCAACGGCTTCACCCGGATAATTTTCTAAAATTCGGGTGGATAGAGAAATCCGATGGCGACCTTCATCTAAACTAATGACCATTGCTTTAATCATTTGACCAATCGGAAAAAGTTCTGCTAAAGATTCAACATATTTTTGACTGACTTCTTTAATATGAATTAGTCCCGTCACTCCTTCAATATCCACAAAAACACCGAAGGGTTTAACACCCATGACTTTCCCTTCTACCAGTTGACCGACTTCTAATTGACTAAAACCCAGGGATTGAGAGGCTAACCGTTGGGATAAAACAATTTTATTCCGTTCAACATCTAATTCTAAAATGGTGACGCTTAAGGATTGTTCAATTAACGATTCTAAATTGTCTTTTTCTAACAGATGCGATCGCGGAATAAACCCTCGTAAGGAATGAACTTCCACGGTAACACCCCCTCGATTTACTCCCGTGACTCTTGCTTGTAAAGATTGACCTTTATTTTGAATCTCAATCAGATCATCCCACACTTGTTTAATTTCTAATTGTCGGATAGAAAGTAATATTTGACCATCTGCATTTTGCTCCCGAATAATCAGAAAATCCCGTTCTTCTTTTAAGGGAAGAATTTCGGAAATATCTTCAACGTCTACAACGGAAATTTCTTTTTTGGGAATAAAGCCGGGAGATTTAGCACCTTTAATGTCAATGTATGCACCATCGCTGGTATATGAATCTACCTGACCCTTAACGATTTGCCCTTTATGTAAATCATAACTGTGTTGATCTAGGGCTTTGGCAAAATCATCAAGAGAAAAGGACGGGTTTTTAGTAGCCATAGCAAAAAGTAAAGAAAAACAAAAATTAATCTGTTAGGAACCTGCTTATAACGTTGCTTTCGTCTTCAACAACACGGCAATCCTTTGAGCATAACATAGTTGGACGGGTTGACTGTAATCAGTTATCAGTTATCAGTCATCAGTCATCAGTTATCAGTCATCAGTCATCAGTTATCCCTGCTTCCCCTGCTCCCCCCACTCCCCTGCTTCCCTAACCTCTTAACTGCTGATCAAACAGTTCTTTAACCTGTGTCCAGGAATCTTGGGCTGCTTCGGCGTTGTAGGTACTGCGTTGATCGCAGAAAAAGCCGTGATCAGCTTTATAGCGGAAAATTTTATGGGGAATTTGATAATCTTGCAGGGCTGTTTCGATTTGATCAACTTGTTCGTTGGGAATGAGGGGATCTTCTGTACCAAAAAAGCCATAGAGAACCCCCTTAATATCTTTTGTGCGAGTCAGGGTTGGCGCACCCCCACCTGGAGTCATTGTGGCTATTTCACCGCCATAGAAACAAGCGGTAGCTCGAATATCGGGTAAGGTAGCGGCTAAATAAACAACATGACCGCCAAAACAAAACCCAATGGCACCGAATTTTGGGTTAAGGTTGGGGAGGGTTTTCAAATAGTTCAGGGTGGCTTGAATATCGCTTAATAGTTCTGGGGCGGTGGTTTTAGCTTTGTAGGTTCGACCTAATGTCATATCGGCTGGAGTATAACCGATTTCAAAACCGGACACTTGACGCTGATAAATGGCGGGTGCGATCGCAATATATCCTTCTTTGGCGATGCGTTCGGTGACATCTCGAATATGGGAATTTACCCCAAAAATTTCTTGAATGACCACAATAGCTGGAAATTGACCCTCTGCGGTGGGTTCAGCCAGATAGGCATCAATCTGTAATTCTCCGTTAGGAACCTGAATTTGAGTGGCACGAATGGGTTGATTTGTCATAACTTTTCACGGCGTTATCAATAATTGTTAATCCTATACCCAGATATACCAAAATCAGGTAATATAGAAACTATTATTATCAATGTTAATAGTTTAGTTAGGAGATAATAACTCTAATATCTTAGAAATTAAACATCAAAAACAAAGAGGTTAAACCTGAATCCCATTATATTAAGCTTTTGTTATCCAAACAGTGAGGAATAATGAGGAGATCAATTAATGCGAGTTAGGAAATAAATCTAAATATAGCAGTCTTGGGAAGAAATGCTAGTGTTTGTTGATTTTATTGGAATTGCCTTGGAGATGTAAAGATGGTTCGATTTTATATTCAGCCGGATAGCGATATTCCCGCATCTAATCAACTATTTAATCAAATTCGGTTTGCGATCGCATCTCGTCAATTTCCCCCTGGACACCGTTTACCCAGCACTCGTCAATTGGCGATGGAAACAGGATTACACCGCAACACTATTAGCAAAGTGTATCGACAGTTAGAAGAGCATGGCTTAGTTGACGCCCAGGCGGGATCAGGAATTTATGTCCGAGCATTAGGTCATGAAGGCGGATCTCGGTTAAATTCACCAATTTTAGACCAGTATCCCGAAGCTAATAAAATTATTCAACGTAGCTTAGATGAATTGCTGTCTCAGGGATGCAGCTTAAATGAAGCCAGAGAAATGTTTTTAGGGGAAATTGATTGGAGATTACGGTGTAGTGCGAGAGTCCTAGTTACCGCCCCGACTCAAGATATTGGCATTGGACAATTAATGGCTCAGGAGTTAGAAGAAGCCTTAAAAATTCCCGTGCAGTTAGTACCCATTGAACAGTTAACCAATCTTTTAGAAAAAGTGCCATCGGGAACTGTTGTTACCAGTCGCTATTTTATTGGACAAGCTGAAGCGATCGCGGCTCCAAGATCCGTGCGAGTCATCCCCGTTGATATTTATAATTTTGCCAAAGAAATTGAATTAGTTCGAGATTTACCGAAAGGAACTTATTTAGGAATTGTCAGCCTCAGTTCCGGGTTATTACGCGCAACAGAAGTGATTATTCACAGTCTCCGAGGAGAAGATATTTTGGTAATGACAGCCCAATTAACGGATAACTATAAAATTAATTCTATTATTCGCACAGCCCGGGTTGTTGTTTGTGATCAAGCCAGTTATGGCATAGTTAAAGATCTGGTTCATACCAACCGCGAGGAACTGATTCGTCAACCCCAATTAGTCTACTGTCCCAATTATATTGGCGCAGAGTCAATTAATTTACTGAAACGGGAGTTAGGTTTAAATTGACATCCTCTTCCTTGTTCTCTAGTCTCCTGCGATGAGCAACATTTGAGATAAAATTGAACCACTCATCAAACGATCCTATGGAACCATCGATTAATTTGAGACACGCGATTGAGCAACGTCGGGCTGTGAGGTCATTTGAACCGACCTTGATTCCTTCAGTAATTCTCTCAGAAATTTTACGTTTGGGAATGCGATCGCCCTCTGGATTTAACCTACAACCCTGGCGGTTTATTATTTTACGCCATCTCGATAGTAAAGAAAAGCTCCAGGCTTGTGCCTTTAATCAGCGACAAGTAACAGAAGCCCCTATTGTGTTAATTTGTTGTAGCGATCGCCGTGTTACAGAACCGGATTATATTGAATCGGTAATTCAACTCGGTCGAGATCAAGACGCGATTAACGATACCTATGCCGATCATATTCGTACCGCCATTTCCAATACCTTTGAGAAACATCCTTCCTTTGAAGGGATCGAAGCCTGGACAAACCGCCAAGCCATGTTAGCCGTTGCTCATATTATGATTGTGGCACAAGCCTACGGTGTCGATAGTTGTCCGATGGAGGGATTTATCGCCTCTCAAGTCAAAGCTGAATTTAATATCCCAGAAGCAGTTGATGTTTGTTGTCTCCTGGCTTTAGGATATGCAGCAAAACCTTTTAAAAAATATGGGGGAAGGTTTTCCGTTGAACAACTCTGTTATGCAGAATCCTATGGGGAAGACTGGAAAAGCTAGTTTTTCATTTGTTTTCCAGAAGACCCTTATAAAATTTATCATCTAAAATTTCAAGTTGTAGAATCTTTCCTAGACTCCAGGCAAAATTATGAAAACAGCAATTTTAGAACCCAAGCAAAAACAACACAACCTCGAACAAGAACAAGATCTGCAAAATTCTTCTGAGGGAGAAGCTAAAAATCCTTTTTTAGAAGAGGAAGAAAACGAACAAATCTTAGACGATAATCCGTTTGATCCCCAGGATTTAGAGAATTTAAGTTCATCTGCTGATTCAGAACCTTCAATTTCTGAAGAAACAGAAGAAGAACAAAAACACCCCCTGAGTCAACGATTTAATCCTGTTTTTCTCACTCAAGTGGCGGCGGTTTTAGTCGTAGTTTTTGGATGTGTTTATACAGTAACTCGCCCCTGTGTGATGGGAGAATGTCAGGAAGTTGATGCAGCCAGAGAGTTGAGTCAAAGATCTAAACAAACCATTGAAACGGTTAGTTCTGCTCAAGCTCCTATAATTGCTCAACAGGATTTACAATCAGGAATTAAACTCTTAAAAACCATTCCCTTTTGGTCGCCCCACTATCCTGAAGCGAAAGCCCTTTTATCGATTTATCAGAAAGAATCTAATGAGTTTAACGCGGTGGTTAAAGCTTTAAAAACCGCAGCCCAAGCTTCAGCCGTGAGTCAAAATCCTCCCCATCCCATCGAAGATTGGGTGAAAATGCAATCGTTATGGGAAGAAGCGATCGCTCTATTAGAACAAGTTCCGAGTGAAAGTATTGTTTATCCCTTTGCTCAAGCTCGATGGCAACAATATCGAGGGAATTTAGCCGAGGTCAGAGGTCGCTTAAAATTAGAACGGGATGGAGAACAAATTTTAACCACAGCTAAAAAAGCAGCCCAAGTGGCAGAGGCCCGACAAGGGGTGGCAAAATATGCAGAAAGTTGGCAACAGGTGTTTGAGACTTGGCAAACGGCTGCTAATACCTTATCAACCATTCCCTATGGGACAACCGCTTACCAATCTGCACAGGTTTTATTAGCCCGGTATCAACCCAAATTAGAGCAAGCCCGCGATCGCAAAACCATTGAACAAGTGGGTTTAGATGCTTATAATCAAGCGGTTAATAATGCCGAACAAGCCAAACTTTTAGAACAACGGGGGGCTTGGTCAGAGGCCGTTACCTATTGGAGTCGGGCGGTGAGTTATGGCAAACAAGTTCCGGCCAGTAGTTCTTATGCTGCTAAAATTAAACCGCTTTTAACTACCTATAATGATTCGTGGAAACGGGCGGATGTTCAAAATCGCGTTGCCTCTCGTTTAACTAAAGCGCGTCAAGATTTAAGTAAATTATGTAGTGGAAATCCCAAAGTTTGTAACTACAGTATCAATGAAAATGTCATCACAGTTCGTTTAACATCGGATTATGTGAATCAAATCCAATCTACGGCTAAAACCGCAGATCAAACGGGAGATTCTAAAAAACGTTCTGAAGCTGAAAATCATGTTCAAGTCCTGACAGTTGCTTTAGAAACGATTAGTCAAAATGCCCAAATTCCCCTAGAAGTTTATGGAGCGAATAACGAAAAAATGGCCACCCACATTCCGTTACCATAAACCCAATTACCCCTTAAAAAAACCCAGCTTCTCAAGGAAACTGGGTTTTTTGACAGGTTAAATTCAAGGGGAATTTAGAAGCGGAAGGTTGTCCGCAGAGTCCCCACAAAAATGGTGTCGTTGTTGCTATTGTGATCAGGATTGGTCACAACATAGAAACCGGGTGTAATCGAAACGTATTCGCTGAAGGGGAAGCGATAGAAACCTTCAATATGAATAGAAGTATCTTCATCTTCTAAAGCGCTAATATCATGACTGGTCACTTTAGGGGGCATCCCCACAATTAAAGCACCACTATCTCCTTCACGGAGAAGATCGGGGAACCCTAACACCGCAGCCCAGTTGATAATCGTCGCATCGGCATTACCACCGCGTTTCTGATCAGCCCAAGTTGCACCAAACCAGCCCCCGATGGAGAAACTGCGGGCGACCCTCCAGTTCATTTGGAAGCCTAAGTTATCGGTGGTTGTGGCATTTTCACCAAAGGGTTTATTGGCGCCCCAACTTCCCGTATTGCCTGTGACGTATACGTTATCGTTGCTGAAGTAACGGTGGTTGTAATCTAAAGAGAAAGCTACATTACTTCTTGGTGCAAAGACTAACTGCGCCATGGCGCTGTAATTGCCATTGAATAAACCGTCACCTTCTCTGGCGCTAGAAGCAAAAGCGCCATCCGCCATATAGCCAACATTGGCTTTAAAGGCATGACTAAAGGCATATTCCACACCGACGCCTGTACCCGCAGGGCCTTGGAAGGTTGTCGGGTTGAACCGTCCAAACCGGGAAATTGCGCCACTGGCATCATCCCCAAAGGGAGTCAGAACATCTTGAATATCATCTAAGGCTAACCCTGTTGCACCGATCCAAACCAAACCTTTTCCTTGAGAGAAGGGGAAACGATAGGCTAGGAGATCCAAAGTTACATTACTAGAACTGCCATCAATCGCAGTCCGAGCCATTTGAGTGTTGAAGAGATCATAATCACTCAACGTTGGTATTGATTGGGCTTGTAAACGGGTTCTCAGTAAATCTTGACCCGTGAAGCTGGTATCAAAGTTTAAACGAGCGCGGTAGCCTAAATACGCTTGGGTGGGATCATCGCTATCATCAGCAAACTGACCTACAACGTTGCGACTCGCCCGATTTCCTTCACCCTCGCCTGCCCAAAACACTGCTTCTCCCCGCAGTTTAGTGGTGGTGGAGAATTGATTGGCTTCAAGTTCTGCGCTACGAGCTTCTAATACAGCGACCCGTCCCCGTAAGCTGGCTAATTCGGCTGCAAACTCTTCCATCAGGCGTTGCAGTTTGGCCAAGTCTTCACGGGTGACTAAATCTTTTGTAGAGGCATTAATCAGTTCATTGATCCGCTCTAAACAGGCATTGACCCCGGCGGCAAATTCAAAACGAGTTAAAGCCCGATTTCCTTTGAAGGTGCCATCAGGATATCCGGCAATACAACCGTAGCGTTCTACTAAGGATTGTAGAGCTTGGAAGGCCCAAGCTGTGGGTTCGACGTCAGACAGTTGGGATACGGATGTGACTTGAGCTTGACGTTTGCTGCCTCTTCCCTCACGTCCATACTGATTCAGTTGTTGCATCACCTCGGCATTGGTGACCGTATCGGCTTGAGGTGCTGCGTCGAGATCCGCCATGGGAATTTCCGCGTTAGCAGGAGTTTCGATGCCTCTACTTGGCCCAACTCCAGCATGAGGATTCACGGGAACCTGAGCTAACTGTTGTGGTGGGGTGAGGGTCAATGTGTCCAGAGGAGTCACAGAGACTTGCTCACTAATTTTTAACTCGGTTTGGGTGGGCTCCAGGGCGGTTTCTGCCGAGACAGGTGCTGCGGTTGCTGCTGCAATTGCACTGGGTTGAGCCTCAGTCACGGGTAACTCGGCAAATGCTGCTGTTGGAGCGACTAGACTCGCTCCTAGGACGGCAGGACTGAGTAGCCATGCTTTCAGTAGTATTTTCGACACTCTATTTGCTCCTCACACGGGTCTAGGTTTGATAAATTTTATCAAGTCTGCCCCCATTCTACCTGAATTTTTTCCAGGCGACTCAATGGATTCAGAACTTGATGGCAGTTCTAGCAATACCCATTCAGAGAGTATCACTATTTGGTTGATAGTCAAGAGTTACAGAGTTAATGACTGACGGTTAACGGTTAGCCTCCAATTCTATTGAATCAGACGGCGAATTTTGCCATAAGCAACATAGGATTTGCCATCGGAAGACTCCCGAACTTCATCAACTACATAGAGTACGCCTTCAGCGCGAATATCACGGGGAAAGCGAATATTATAATTAGGATTATAACCATCGGAAACGACTCGCGCCCGAAGTTTACTGCCTGCTTTCACACATTGAATAATCACGCCATTTCCGACGGTATCTGTGGTTTCTAAATCAGCAAAGGATTTAGGGGCTTTAGCGGCTTGTAAATTAGTCGTTTTTGGGGTTTTCTGTGTTCCAGCTTTACGTTCTTCTCCGGGTTTGACTAACCGTTTAATGGTTCCCGAAGCTCGATAAAAATCTCCATTGGCTGAAAGTTTAATTTCTTCGACAATATAAGTAACTCCTTCTTCTCGAAGATGGCGGGGAAACTGCACATTAAACTCTGGATTATACCCGTCTGAAATGACTCGAACTCTTAATTTTCCGCCCTGTCGGATACATTCGACTAATACCCCTTGTTCAAAACTGGAAATGGCCTCTAAACTATCAGCATCTCCGGCTGCAATTCCTCGTAAATTTAAGTCTTCTCGGTTGCGAGTTCGGGTTTGATAGGATTGATCTCGCATTTCTTTCCGGCTGACGGAATCAAAATTTTGGGTTTCAATCCGTTGAGCATAATATTCTAATTGTTCAATTTCTTCAGCAATTTCAAAGATTTCGTTTAAGAGTTTTTGTTGAATGTCTTGAATCGCAGATCGTAAGGTTTCCGCCGCTTTTTGGTACTCTCCTTTATCGGTTAAGGCGATCGCTTGTTCTTTAACTTGAGCAATTCTCAATTTACTGGTTTGTTCAAAAACGGATTGATCGGGTTGAACTTGTTGAGCGTCTGCTTCAGAACCAATATTAATGGTAATGGGTAATTCTCCCGAAAGCTGCTCAATACTGTCATTAACAAGGGTTTGGTATTGATAATGAATCGAGATCAGTGGGAGTTGACCGATAGTATTTTGAGCCGGAATTACTAATTGTACGGCTAACTGTTTGGCTTCTATTTCATAAACATCCCCGACAAAAATTTCTAAGCTTTTTTCAGTGGAAGTTGTTCGATAATTATTTAAGATTTCTCGGAGTTCAATCAAGGATTCGGGGTGTAATGTTACCGTTAAATTTTGGCCGACTACGGAGGTTAAACTTTCTAATTCAATCCGAAACACATCCGTGGCTTCATCGGGAGATTGAATAAAATAAAAATTTCCTCCCGCCGCCTTAGCCATCCCCATCAATAAATCTTCATTAAAATAGGTTCCAAATCCCAATGTAGTTGTGATAATACCCTGTTCTGATTGTTTATAAGCCGTTTTTGTCAAGATTTGAGGATCGGTAATTCCCTCATTGGCTTGTCCATCAGTTAATAATAAAACCCGGTTTAAATATTCACGATTAAGACAAGATTTCACTTGTTCGCAACCCAATAACCAACCCCCACTTAAATTGGTACAACCTCCGGCTTTAATTTTGCCCAGGATTTTACAAATTTCCGATGGATTTTTAACTTGTTGAGGAGGTAAAATTAAATCAGCATTATCATCATAAATGACAACAGAAACAATATCTTGATCTGTTAAGGATTCAACTAATTTTTGGGCGGCTTGAATAGCATAACGTAAAGGTTGGCCCGCCATTGAAGCCGAACGATCAATGACTAAACTTAAATTCAACGGTCGTCGAGAAGAAACACTCGCTGTTTTTTCTCCATTAAAATTTAGAATTAAATCAACAGTAGCAGCCGTATTCGTCGCAATTAATGAATGAGAAAGCGAATAGTTAACCTGAATCATGATTTAAACTCCTAAAGATCAGCCAAAACTTCAAAATTTATCAAAAGCTGTCATCACAAGTGTGATCGGGTTAACATAGGCTATCTCCCAATTGCTCTGGTTTCTATTGTGCCCAGTCAAGGTTCAAATCCCTCAAAATTTAAGATTTGCTTTTTTGGGCTCGGTTTTGGGGACTTTCCCTGAAGATAATTAACAAAACTTCACATTTTTAAGGAGAGTTCTCATTCCATCCCCCTGGAAATCTGATAGAATCTCCTTATCATGCTTGACTTTAGGCTATTAGCGAAACCTTAGCTAATCGGTAAAAAGTCAAAGATCAGTTTTTTGGGTCTTGGGTCTTGGGAACCCCAACTTCTGCTCGGAGAGGAAATTTAAGACCAGTCAAGACAAAAATACGATCACAATAAAAAGATGACAGACGTTTAAAAAATTTTAGGAGGAAAATCTATGGATTTCGATTTTCGGATTCTCATTGTTCTGTTACCCTTGCTGGCTGCGGCGGGATGGGCTGTCTATAATATTGGTGCCATCGCCCTCAGACAAGTTCAAGGATTTTTAAATAAAAGTTAAATATTAACTCTTAAGCGATGCTTTACCCTATCCTGGAATTCTACAGGGTAGGGTTTTTATTAGCTTTAAAAAGGTTCAAATTAACGTTAAGATCAGCTAATTTTTAAAGTTTTCTCTAGGGAAAAAAATAACAATTTGATTTTTCATTCCCAGCCACGATCAGCTGCTTTTTTTGTTATCATAATATTTTTTAAGTCTTGATTCTCAATATGTCAATCACCGTTACGGTTAAACTCTTTGCAGCCTTTCAAGAAGCCTACAGTGTTTCCGAATTAGTGTTACACCTTCCGCCTCAAACACCTGTATCTGCAATTTTAGACCACTGTATTCAGGAGCATCCTGAACTGGTGAAATGGCGAAATCTAACGCAATTTGGCATTAACTTAGAATTTGCCAGTGCTGAGACACCTCTAAAAAATGGAGATGAAGTTGTTTTAATTCCCCCGGTTAGTGGCGGTTAATTTTAAGGGAATTGAGGTGATTCACCGCTATTGATTTGTTGGAATTAATGAAGAGCGCTCTCCCCCTTTCAGTTCAACAGAGCGCTCAGTCCCCAAAATTTCATCACAATAGTATATTATCACACCTGTTTTAAAAACGAAACCCCTTTTAGGCATAAAATTTTATACCCTACATTCTCATTGGGAATCGATATTTCTCCAAAATAGTAAATTCTACACAGGTTGAACACAATAACGGGCCCGTCCTTGTTGTTTGGCTTGATATAAGGCTTGATCAGCAGCCTCAATTAACACAGAGAAAGACGTTAAAGGAGAGGGAAGGGTACAAGCCACCCCTAAACTTAAAGTTAACCACTGACTTATTGTTGATTTATCGTGGGGTATTTCTAGTTGTAAAACCGCCGCTTGAATGTGTTGTGCGACATGAATCGCTCCATCCTGATTGGTATTGGGTAAAATAATGGCAAACTCTTCTCCACCATAACGAGCGACTAAATCCGCAGGGCGTCGTAACGTATTCTCAATTGCTTGAGCAACTTGTTTCAAACAACTATCTCCAGCCGGATGTCCATAGTAATCATTATATTGTTTGAAATAGTCAATATCACACATAATTAAAGCTAAAGAACCTTGTTCTCGTTGTAAGCGTTGCCATTCCTGTTCCAAATATTCATCAAAGCGGCGACGGTTGGCGACTTGAGTTAAACCATCAACGGTGGCTTGGCGTTTTAATTGTTGGTTAGCAACTTGTAATTCTTGATAAAGTTCAGATTGTTGAATGGCGATCGCTAATTGATCAGCAATGGCACAAGTTAACTCGATTTCCGATTCTTTCCACCCCCTTAAATGTTGATGTTTAAGTAACCCCAAACAGCCCCAAACTTGAGAACCCACCCGCAAAGGAATCGGCAACCAAGTTCCAGAAATTCCGGTTAAATGTTGAATTTCTTGAGAATTTGGAACAGTTAGATCTTCATTTTCTGAGTGATTGAGTTGCTGAATAGGGGAAAGAATTGCAGGAGTTGTATTGCGATCATAACTATAGGAAGCCACCTCTTTCCATTGTTCTTCTTGGGGAAGATGTTGTAAAATACAAGCGCGATCCACCCGTAATAAGGTGACAATTTCAGCAACGGCCGTGGAAAAAATGGTATCCAAATCCAAGGATTGACGAATAAATTGAATCACATGATTTAACGTTTGGGCACGACGAGCTTGATATTGAGTTTGTTGATAAAGTTGACTTTGTTGTAGGGCAATTCCAACTTGTTCGGAAATTTGTCGCAGTAACGTTGCTTCCCACTGTAACCAATGGCGTAAGCCATGATTTTGACAAATTATTAAGAGTCCCCAAAGTTGATTTTGTTCAAATAAAGGAACCATAATCGCCGAACAAATTCCCCAATATTTTAAGACCTTTAACATTCCTGAATGAATCGGATCATGATTAATATCATTAATCACTCGCATCCGACCTTGATTAAAATTCTCATAGCATTCCACCGGAATTAAAGGGGTTTCAGATTGTCGGTTTCTCAAGAATTTTAACGATTCATCGGGTTCTGTTTCAGCAATAATTTTACCTCGCCGATCCGGAAAAATTCGATAAATTAAAACTTGATCACATTCGAGTAACTGTTGCACTTCTTTAACCGTTGCATTTAAAATATCATCTAAATTCAAGGATTGACGAATTTGATGGGTAATTTCCCAAATTAAATGTTCTTGAACAATCAGTTGACACAATGCTTTTTCGGCGCGTTTGAGGGGTGTAATATCTTGAAACGTCGATAAAAATAACCGATGTTGCTGATCTTGCATCATCACCGTTGATAACAGTAAGGTTTTTAACTGCCCATTTTTTGCTTGAATTGTGGTTTCTAAATTAAAAATTGAACCCGTTGCAACCACCCTTTTTAATCGCTCTTGCGCCTTCAGATAACCTTCAGATGTTGGATATAATAAAGCCAGAAAATCGGAATGAGATTGAGCTTCTTCTAAGGTATATCCGGTAATTTCTGTCATTTGAGGATTAAACAGATAAAAATTCCCCTGTTCATCACTGAGCATAATTCCATTGCCCACAGTTTCAATCACTGTTTTTAACCGATTTTGTGTTGTTAAAAGTTGCATTTCAGCTTCTTTGCGATCAGTAATATCAACGAAATAACCCACAATTTCTAAGGGATTTCCGCGCCCATCTTTAATCAATCGCATTTCTAACCGTAACCAACGCCAATGACCTTGAGCGTGTAAAAAACGAGCTTCATGAATATAGGTTCCAGTTGTTAACACCTGAATAAAAGCATCCTGCCATTGAGATTTTTCTTCCTCTGGAACATAGTTGTGCCAAATATTTTCTTCCTTTAAAAAAGTAGTAACCTCATATCCTAAAAGCGTATATACATTGTCACTAATAAATGTAATTTGATAGTGGGGTTGGGGTTGACAACTAAAAATCACCGCCGGACTACTGCGAAGTAATTGTTTAAGGCGTTCACTCACTTGATAAAGTTCCGATGTCATTTGTTGACGACGTTGGAGTTCTTCTTGTAACCCATCATTCGCCTGAGTTAATTCGGCTGTCCATTGTAATAAAGAAAGTTGTAGTTGTTCATTAGATTGTTGAGATTGTTGAATGAAAGTTTGGGTGGGTTGATCTTCTGTAATATCTACGATTGTACTCAGCAGTAATGCTCTACCATCGGTCAATTGTCCCAAGGTCAGGGAACTCCATTCCCAAATTCTCAGATAGCCTTGATGATTTGTAATCAGATAATCTCGGTAAAGTTCAGGTAAACGAGATCCCCCGACTAAATTTTTAGTGCTGGGAAGAGGTTCTGGGTTGGTTAACCGTTGGCTCCAGGCTGAAATGGTGGGTAATTGAGCCACAGTATAGCCTGTAATTTCTGCCCAACTCTGATTAATTTCAATGACTTCGCCATCTTCGGTGTGTAGCATCAGGGGATGGGGGGCAGATAAAAGAGCTTGATAAAGCTTTTCTTGGGGTTGGGAGGTGTCATTTTCCCCCGGTGGTAAGTTCTGTTTTAGTTCCAGAGGGTTTGAGTCTTCAGCTTGAGAATGGCCGTAGGACATATAATTAACGTGATGGATGATCCACCCAATAAAGATTAGAAACAAAACCCAATTCGTCAGATTTTGGATCATCTCTTGAGGTTCACGACTGTAGAGGGGATAATGGAACCCTAAAAAGATTAATCCTCGTAGGAATAACCCCATTAAAAATATTCTGGGTAAAAACTGTTGGAGGATGTGACAGGCGAGTTGATACACGCCCTGAAATTTAAGCCAAAATAGTGTAAATTTCTGAAAAACAAATGAAGAGTTTTGATACCATAGCCATAAACTGATTCCCGCTAAAACCAGACAAAACGCCCTATCAAGTTGAATATTGAAAAAATCTCGTAAGACAATATTCAAAACCGAACTGTTCAAATACAAACCTAACAGCACACTTAGCACTAAACTGATTAAGTCTAAACCCATTGACCGGGAAAAACGCTCAAAATCCGTCTTTTTCTTCTCAAAAAAAGATTGTTGTAGATGAGTTTTGAGTTGCCAAGAGTGATGGCTTCCATTCTGATTCATATTGACAATTCCAGTTTTTGAGATGGCTATCAATTTTAACCTCAATCTTTCGGTATTTCCCTCTATCTATAGCTAAGAAAACTGGCTTATACAGAAAAAAAAGGATTTTAAGATGAGGATTTAAACGATCCTAACTCACAAAAATTTTTCGAGATAAACTTATTAGTTTACTCAAAAAAATATCTGTCGGAAACAGTGATATTACGGAACTTTAAGCGTTGTACAGATTAGGCTTGATACGGTACTGGTACAAAAATACTGATGAATTCCCCTATTTCTTTAGATAGAGGTGATTCTTGAATCAATATCACTTCTTAATTCCCTGGATGGTTAGAAATGTTTTATCCTATAAGAGCATGGTAACACTATCGGATTGTGACTCTGGGCTAATTTAATGACATATCATGTAATCTACGACGGAAATTGCAACTTATGTGTTACCTTGGTGCAACTGTTAGAAATTTTAGATCAAGGACACCAGTTTACCTATATTCCTATGCAGGATGAGCAAGGGTTAAGCCATTTTGCCATTACTCCCGGCGAGTGTAACTTAGGGATGATTTTAATTGATGGAAATCAACCGAACCACCGTTGGCAAGGAAGTGACGCGGCGGAAGAAATTGGCAGACTTTTACCCGCAGGAGGAATTTTTGTCGCTACTTATCGAGCCTTACCTGGGTTAAAATGGATCGGCGATCGCCTTTATGAACAAGTTCGGGATCATCGATATCTATTATTTGGTAAACGCTCAACTCCTTATCAGTCTACTTATCCCAGTTGTTGTACAAAGGGTAAATGTAATCTTTAACACCAAATTCTGGCTGAACTATTTGAGGTGGGGTTTCTCCACCTCTATTATTTTAATAGCACATCTCGCTTAATTCTAATTAATTGATAACCGCCTTGATTTTCTAAAACTTGATATTCCGAAGAATTTAATCCTAATTTGGCGATTTCTTTAGGTTTTGTAATCATTAAAATGGTATCAATGGGACGATTTAAAGGAAATAATTCTAATAATCGTTGTTTAATATCGTAGGTCATGAAATAGATCCGGCGTTGGGTATAAAATACCAAACTGGGTTTAAAGACACCAATGGTAATCAGGGGTTCATTGGGTTGATGAACTTGTTGAACTCGTAGGGATAATTGTCGCAGAGGTAAGTGTCTTTGAGTATCTAATAATTGACCCACTGGTAAGGCGACTAAACTCATAAATGCTAAAAATCCTAAAACATTTCCGATCCAAACTGTTCGTCTCCATCGAGGTTGAAAAAGGCAATAAACAGTAATTCCACTGGCGATTAACCAGATAATTCCTGATATTATTGGTAAATGACTGGTTTGTAATAATTGATCAAAATTAGGAGTATCTTCTCCCACCAGTTTCGGACTTAAAAAACTGGCAATTGCTAATATTAATAATATTAGAATATTGATACTGCCTGTAATCAAAAAAGGGAGAGATATTTTAGTTTGATTTGACTCAATATTATTCTGTTGATTTCCCCATAAACTAATTAAAATCACTCCGGCGGGAATACAGGGTAAAACATAACTGGGTAGTTTGGTTGCAGATACACTAAAAAAAGCGAAAATAATCACAAACCACAATAAAGCAAATACACCTAACTGTTGAGAACGATCTTGAGAACGCCACTCTGGAAGTTGCCAAAATTTGACTTGATAAATTGCGATCGGTAAATAGACAGACCAAGGTAATAACGCTACTAAAATTACAGGGAAATAATAAAACCAAGGGCCAGGATGATTACTAACCACACTGGTAAATCGTTCTAAATTATGATGTCCAAAAAATGTGTCTAAATAAGCTTGACCATTGGCAAGGGTGACTAAAATAAACCAGGGAATTGCTATGATTAGAAAAATTAAAATTCCGGGGAATAACTGCATTTCCCAAATCACTCTTTGCCATTGTTGGGTATAAATTAAAAATGCACCAATAATTAAAATAGGGAATACAATTCCAATCGGCCCCTTGGCTAAAACCGCTAAAGCAGAAAAGGTATAAAATGTAAAATACAAAGCTTTTTGTTGGCGAGTTTTGGGTTGAGCATAGCCTAAGAAAAATGCTAATAATGAAATCGTTAAACAACTGGCTAAAAGCATATCGGAAACCCCCGTGCGTCCCCAAGCAATCCAAGCCGGATTTAACACCATCATTGCCATTCCCCACCAGGCTCCAATCCACTGTTGACGAAGGCTAGAAGATTTAATTTCCCCTAGTAAAGAGGCTGGCTTTCCAAAGTAACGCAGGGTATAAAATACCAAAAAAGTTGATAAAATTGCGGTTATAGCTGAAGGTAATCGTGCCCCCCATTCATTGACTCCTACAGCTTGAAAAGCGATCACCATTAACCAATAAATTAAGGGCGGTTTATCAAAACGAGTTTCCCCATTCCAGTAGGGCGTAATCCAATCGCCTGTGAGGTGCATTTGTCGGGCGGCTTCAACAAACATGGGTTCGGTTTTATCAATTAACCCAATATCGCCTAAATGACTTAAAAATGCGATCGCACTCAGGCATAATAATCCTAGAATCGAAATCCCCCAAAGGAATTTCGGATAATTTTCCCAGGATTTCCAGATGGTTTTAAAAGATTGATTCAATAACATCGGTTGACGGTTGACTATTTTCTGATTTTATGATGTTCACGCGATATTTTTAACCACGCCAAGCTCAGGGTTAAACTAATATAGCCTAAACCATACCCGGCGAGAATATCACTCGGCCAATGACATCTTAAATAAACACTACTAAAACCAATAATCAATACCCAGAGGGTAGCAAATCCATAGATATAGGGGGTTGATTTGGGATAACGTTCTGCGAGGAGATAAGCTATATAAAAATAAAACAAAACATTCCCCGTCGCATGACCACTAGGAAAGCTTCTTCCGACAGATTCAACTAATCGATCTGGGGGACGACTGCGAGAAATTAGCGGTTTCAGGATATCATCAACTACAATTAAAATACCCAAGGTGGAAAACGCTAAAACTTTGGCTTCAATCCAATAGCGTTTCCAAACGAGTAACCCTAGGGTTAAAGCAATAATAACGGCTGTTCCTTTAACCCCGGTTAATAAATAAAAAAACCGAAAAACATCATCCCAACTCTGGGGAAAGATTTGATGGGGGACTTGAATTAAAATTTGATCTAGTAATAAATCTTCTTTAAAATTAAATCGAACAGAAAGTAAGATAAAAGAAACTAAAATTACCAGACAAATCCAAGCTTGCTGTTGAGGAATTGCTTTTTTAAACGAAATAAATCGACGATTGAAAGTTAAACGCATTATCTCCCACGTTTACTAATCCGTAGTTGAGTGAGTTTTGATTATACAATATGTGATCCCAATCCGGTGAATGTTCTCAAACCAAAAGTTAAAAAAGTTATTTAGGTTTTTCAGTCATGCCCTAATCAGAATTAGAATATTGAATCAGGACTTCATGAGGATCAAAGAGTCAATGTTAGATACCCTTGACCTGACGTTATCGCTGGATAAAGAAAGCTATAAAACTCAGATAGAAGCTTTAATGAAGGAGTTGCGATCGCTTCAGCAAACCTGCCGAGATAAAAAATTACCGATTATTATTGTATTAGAAGGATGGGCAGCGGCGGGAAAAGGTGGACTCGTGAAGAAAATGGTAGGATACATGGACCCCAGGGGGTTTACGGTTCATCCCATCTGGCCCCCAACCCATGAAGAATCCCGTTATCCGTTTCTGTGGCGGTTTTGGCAAAAATTACCTTCTCAAGGCAGTATTGGCATTTTTTATCATAGTTGGTATACCCATCTTTTAGAAGATCGGTTGTTTGGGCGACTGGAAGAACCGGATGTCCCCATGGCCATGCGACAAATTAACGCCTTTGAACGTCAGCTTGTGGATGATGGGGCGGTGATGGCCAAATTTTGGATACATTTGAGTAAAAAAGAACTGAAAAAACGTCTAAAAACAGCTTCAGAAGATGAGTTAGAAGCTTGGCGGGTGCGTCCTGAAGATTGGAAACAGGCTAAAAATTATGATACCTATAGCACCCTAGCAGAAGAAATGGTGATTCATACCGGGACAGGTTCAGCCCCTTGGATATTAGTCGAAGGAGACTGTAAACGCTGGGCCAGGGTGAAGGTGTTATCAACAATGGTGGCCTCCATTAAAGAAGCCTTAGACCGTTTGTATATTCAGTTACCTCCCGCCTTTACAACGCCCCAAGACCGTTTACAACCCACAGAACCTAACCCCCTAGCTACGGTTAATCTGAATGCTACCTTATCCTCGGAAAACTACAAAATCCAGTTACGTCAACAACAAGTTAATTTAAGTCAATTGCAACAAACTCTTCATCACCAACAAATTCCCGTTTTAGCTTTATTTGAAGGTTGGGATGCGGCGGGTAAAGGCGGGGCGATTAAACGATTAACGGATATTTTAGATCCCCGTAGTTATGAAGTGAATACCTTTGCTGCACCCACAGATGAAGAAAAAGTCCATCATTATTTATGGCGGTTTTGGCGAGGGTTGCCGCCTGGGGGTAAATTAGGAGTCTTTGACCGCAGTTGGTATGGTCGAGTGTTAGTCGAACGAGTTGAAGGCTTTGCGACTGAATTAGAATGGCGACGAGCTTATCAAGAAATTAATGAATTTGAAGAACAGTTAACCAGTGCGGGCTATGTGTTAGTTAAATTCTGGTTACATATTGATCAAGAAGAACAATTAAAACGGTTTCAGGAACGAAAAGACAACCCTTATAAATTACATAAACTTACGGAAGAAGATTGGCGCAACCGTGAAAAATGGCCGTTGTATGAAGTAGCCGCGAATCAAATGATTCAACGCACCCATACCCCCCATGCGCCTTGGACGTTAGTGGCGGCTAATAATAAATATTATGCCCGTGTGAAAGTCATGGAAACCGTTGTTGAGGCAATTCGCCGTCGGTTAAAACAGGACTAATTTCCGAAAGATTTTTGACACTCCCCCGTTAACTGATGACGAGGGAGAATGTTAAATTGGAACTTGTAATCCGTAGGACTATAGCAATCCTAAATGATTTATGAAAAAGTTCTGTAGGGGTTTGGTTTCCAAACCCTCTTTACGCTCAACCTGTGTTCTAATAAGGATTGATTCAAGTTAAGCGATATTATCATAAAAATTCCTCTAATGCTATGTTTATTATCCTGACTCAACTTTTATTTCTGTTACTGGTAGGAGCCATTGCATTTAAAGTCTGGCAAATTTTGGGAGGTAAGGATAATAGCTTAATTAGTCGGTTATTATTTATCCTGGTTTTAGTCTTAATTGTTTCTGCCTTGATTTCACCCGATAGTCAAGTCGGTTTAGTGGTATTAGGAATTTTATCAATTTTTTTTCGTCCCTTGGGATTATCAATTTTACTTTTATTAATTGCCTCTATTTTTATTAAAAATGGTAAAATCGATAAACCAGGGCCAACCTTAATTTTAGTCGCTTTATTAATTTTAATTGTAGCCAGTACCCCCGTCTTTGCGAATTGGCTGGCTCAACAAGTGGAAAAAGTCGCCTTAAAAACCGTACAAACGGATTTATGTTGTGGAGAACGGGCGGGGGCTATTGTTTTATTAGGACGGGGAACCACAGAACCCAAATTACCCTATCGCAAGCAAATTCAATTAACCGATACAGGCGATCGCATTCCCTACGCAGCCCAACTTTTTCGACAAGATCGAGGGCCGTTTATTATTGTCAGTGCAGGGCCTCGTCAGGAGTTAATTAATCCAATTATTGAAGGCAATGATATTAAACAACTTTTAATTTATATGGGAATTCCCGCAGAACGAATTCTACTCGAATCTCATGGAGGAACCACTTATAATAATGCTGTTGAAATTTATCAAATTATGCAGAAACATCATTTAGGTCGAACGATTATTCTCGTCACGTCTGCCTTAGAAATGCGTCGGGCGAGTTTAACCTTTGCCCGAGTTGGGTTTAAAGTTATTCCCGCCCCCACTAATTTTTATACCTTTATTCATCAGAAAAAATATGTTCGTCATATTACTGGGGCAGATTTCGCGCCCAGTGCAGAAGCCTTATTATTAACAACACGGGTTTTAGATGAATATTTCTTAACCTTCTATTATTTTATTCGCGGTTGGTTAGCTCCCAGTATTTAAAATCGAGCATTTTGAAAGCGATAAACAGCAGAACTCGGATGTGAAACAGGACTGGAAGAGGAACCTAACCCGACAGAATTTCCCACCATAGCCACTAAGAAAAAGAGGAGCAGAAATAAAAATCCTAGAGTTTCCCAATCGGAATTTTTCTCAGGTTTTGGTTTCTGTTCCTCTTTAACGGATTTAACATCCACTTTAACTTCTATCTTTTTCCCCTGTAAAGGGCCATGCAGTTTAATACTGTTGCAGGTAATTTGATCCGCGATATTATCTTGATTAGACATGGTGCTTTCCTGAATTGTTAGTCTTAGAGCAATTCGCTAATCAACTACAACTCGGTTCACCTGAATTCGGGATCAAAATTAAGATTTATTCCCGGAATTTAGAGAGGAAATTGCGAAGTTGTTCCCCCGCAACATCTCGTCCCCCTAAACCAAAAGCGATCGCAATTGCTACCGCAACAGCCCCTAACAACAAACCAAAGGCTAAATTGACAATATCGCTGGCAATTCCCATTTGTTGTAACGCCATTGCACCGACAAAGATAATAATCGCAATTCGAGCCGCTTGTGCTAAAAGATTGGATTGACGAGTTCCAGAACTCACGATTAAATCATGAGCTAAATTGGCAAAATACAAACCAATGGCAAATACAATAATACCAATCAAAACTTTACCCGCAATCACGATAATTTGATTGATAATTAAAGTTAAGGCGGCTAACCCTAAAATATCCGTTGCGGTGACGGCCGCAAACAACATAATCCCCACTAACACAATAATTCCGACTAATTCAGACGGTGTGTTTTGGGGTAAGCGGGTAGAAACCGGAGAAACGGTGGGTTCCGTTGGAATGGTTTCTTCCGTAATAATACGTTCCTCAACCAGAGGAGTTTGGGGAGAATGAATCCCTAACCAGCGAAAGATATTATCAAACCCAATACTGGTTAGAATATTAGTGACTAAATCCGCTACAAAACGCCCAATCAAATAAGCAACAATTAAAACTGAAATTGCTAAAAAGATTTGGGGTAAGGCGTTAAAGATTTCCGTCAACATTAAAATGGCTGGCCCAGAAATCGCCTCGACTTTCAGGGTTTGTAAGGCAGAAATTGCCGTAGGAATCAGAATTAAAATGTAGACAATCAATCCAATCAGGGATGATAATCTTTGATTTCCCGTGAGCCGATTTAAACCTAAACGACTGCCAAATTGATCAATCCCAACCGCCGCCAAAAGATTGGTCACAATTCGACTAACAACTTGAGCCACTAACCAACCCGCACCTGCAATGACTAAAGCCGCAACAATATTCGGGAGAATCGAAAGGATTTGATAGAGCATTTGTTGGACGGGCTCTAATAATCCTTGTAACTGAAGCGTACTCAGAATGGCAGGCAAAAATAACAGAATGATGAACCAATACAGAGCATTTCCTAAAGTTTCACTCAGGGAAAATTGATCCGTAGCTGCATCATTCACTTGTTGATTTAAGCGTTCATCCAAACGAAAGGCTCGGAAGACTCGAATTAATAAAGTTCGGGCAATGGTTGCTAAAATCCAAGCAATAGCAATTAAAACTGCCGCCCCAAACATTCGGGGTAAATAGTTGGTAACTTGGTTCAGTAAACTGGTTAAGGGTGTCGATGCTGCGGTTAGCTGAAGCTTATCTAAAAACGCAACAATTGCAAAGATAAAAATAATCCAGAATATGGTAGTCCCCAACCAATCTTCTACCGGAAGTTTATCTTCTGGTGCCGTTGAACCCGAAACCCAAGCGGCAATTCGGTTATCTAAGTCTGTTTTTTTAAACAGGCTTTTCACTAAAGATTGAGCAAATAAGGCGATGAGGTAGCCAACCAATAAAATCCCACAAGCTAAAGCAATATCCACTACGGAAGTTTGACCTAACTTGAGGTTATTTAAGTCTAAGGGAACCGCTAGGGGATTGTCCTGAGCGAAATAAAGCGGGGATAAGGAAGATAATTCCGTTCCCAAGGGTGCTATTTGGTAAAATGTTCCATTCATAATAAAAAAATGGGAAGTTTGGAAACCGCGTCTGTTCAGAGCGCGGAGGAAAAACGACTCAGGAGAATTTATTCTCCGTGAATACTAGATTGGGAACCGACAAAAATTGTTGTATTTGCCGATTCCCGGTTTTTTGGTATTTCTACCCCACTGATTTCTCAGGTAATGTTAGCTTCGCCAATGTTATCGGTCGGTAACTATCTCGATCATCACTGTCTTACCCCTCGTAAAACTGTTTAAATGCCCGAGTTTTAGAGCTTGGGACTAGCTACGCATCCCAAGGTAAGAACTTTAACGCTTCCCGATAACGTAGCCAGTTAAGGCTTAGGCTGGTCAGCTATCCAAAGGAGAGGCATGAAGCCCCGTCTCTTTAGAGCGGGGTGCTGACAATAGTTCCAGTTACTTATTGGATGTCCAAACGTCGGCAAGGTTGTGATTCTCCCGACCTTTCTGTAGAGTTGAACGGTTGTCAATTCCTAAAGTGGAGGTTTTTGGTCTCACAGGAACATGAACCGTTCTTCGCAAAGTCCTGGCTCTCCTGTTTTAACGAGGGTGCATCTTAAAGTCTGGTTATAATAGCGGAAAACAGGGGAATTTTTGAACGTTATTAGGGGTTTTCCACTCATTCCCTCGTTAATAGCGTGGCTTTTTCACGTTTAACATGAAAAAAATCTGCCTATAGCTTGAAGGTTATCATGCCATCTCGTCAAGTTTTTGAACAATCCATTTTAATTCGGGCCAGTGCAACGGTTGTAGAACGATGTTTTACCGATTTGGAACTCATGCACCAATGGTTGAATCCTATGTTACGTTGTGAACCCCTTGAGGTCTGGGATACAAATGTAGGGGGTCGTTGTCGATTTGTGATTAAACTTCCTCTGTTTCAACCTACATTAAAAACGGTGGTTTTAGAACGGGAACCGGGGTTAATTGTTTGGGGATTTGAAGGGTATTTTCAAGGCTGCGATCGCTGGGAATGTGTGCCGGAACTTGCAGGAACTTACTTATTAAATCGATTTGAATTTGAAATCCCTAATCCTCTGATTGAATTTGGGTTTAACCGTTTCGCCGCTGGTCTGACAAAATCAGACATGGAAGCTCAATTAAGACGTTTAAAACAAGTCGCTGAACAAGTTAAAAATTGAGCAGGGGGACAAGGG
>NZ_JADEWU010000020.1:0-79231 GCF_015207485.1 Planktothrix mougeotii LEGE 06226 | reverse complement strand
ACAAATCTTTCTTTTTGCCCTTTAGATAGATGATTTTTCGCTGGCATTTGGGACTATCTCCGTTGAAACGCTTAATTTTCTATTATACAATCAAGCTGCGTAGCAGCTTACTCATGATATTCATCCAGAGTCACCACATCCGGTCGCCAGGAATTCCATCTCTGGCGAGGTTGACTTTTAGATGCACACAGAATTCCAGTCTCTGGATGCACATAAAATTTCTCTGTGTAATAGCTGTCTAATGGATGAGGGATGGAAAAACGCCGATGGGTTCTTTTGCTGTAAGGTATGCCATCAATCAGTTCAACGTGTCGCTCAACGAATTCCCATAGATGAGTCAGAACGTGTTGTCCTGCCATTGTTCTGGTATCTAATTGCTGACACAATTTGCTGTAAACTGCATTCCAGGGTTGCCCAACGTGCGATGGCGTAGCCGCCGCCTGTCGGCATCGCAAAAACCCTCGCAGCGGCCCTAGCTGATCAGAGAGATACTTCGATTTATTTCTAGGTTTAATCAGGTAAGGACTGAGTAATCCATCCTGACTTGCTTCCTCGGTGAGTTTATATAATTGCTTCTTAAAACCTTTCAATTTTTTGAGGCTAATTCGCATTCCACCACGAGGACGTTCAATGACAATTTCGCTCAAACGATGTTCGCTCATATTGCAGGGAACAGGGAATAAAGAATAGAGAGAAAAAGACTTCATCACCGTTTGTTTTGGTGCATTAGCCTTTATAAAACACCGTTCTGGCGACTGTTAGACTTGCGGTTATGTCCATATACTTTAACCGTAAACAGCTTCAGGACGGATGATTAAATCACCACTGGGACGGTGATCAACTACATAGGCAGAAAGTCGATTTCCATCAACATCCAAATATCTTGAAACTCTTTCTTTCACTGCTGTATCACTCATCCCTTGAGTAATTTCCAGTTGGGTTTCTGATAGGTCGAGCGATCGCCCTTCAAATCGAATATGTACCATTTTTATTACCTCTTACTTGATTAAAAAGTGGATCTGATCGGAATCGAACCGACGACCTCCTGATGAGAGTTCCACTCATCCCTCGTACAAGTTCACAAAGCTATTTTTTTGCTTCTTAAAAGGAAGTTAGTATGTAAGCTTTGCCTGTTAGGATACAAGGTGATTTAGGTGCTCTACCACTAAAGCTACAGACCCAGGGTTGGTGGATTCTGGTCGGAGTTGAACCGACATCTTTCTGTTTGCAAGACAGACGCTTTCCCAGTTAAGCTACAGACCCAAGTTTGGCAGGAGCGGTAGGGGTTGAACCTACACGAATCGATTTAGAAGATCGATGCCCTTTCCATTAGGCGACACTCCCAAAATTTCGGAGTCCTGACAGGATTTGGTGGGCGCTGTAGGAGTTGAACCTACGTCAGGCTGATTAAGAGTCAGGTGCATCACCGTTCTGCCAAACGCCCGTTTTTCAATTGTTCAACCCCAGGTTGAACATGGGTCGCCAGAGATTTGAACTCTGACCCGTCTGCTTAAAAGACAGCTACTCTAACCGTTAAGCTAACGACCCGAATTGTCTAAGTTGTAGGATTTTTCAGCTTCTCGTTGGTTTAGCATACTAAAGTGCTTTTTATTTGTCGCTTTTAGAAATTTGGTACACCGAGCAGGACTCAAACCTGCTAATAACGCACTTATCGGGTGCGCGCGTCGATCACTTCCGCCTTCGGTGCTTGGTACTCCTGACAGGAGTTGAACCTGCAACGCATCGCTTCTAAGGCGATCGCTCCAAAATCAATGCCGTGCAAGTTGAAAAAGCTGTTGATTCACACACAGGACTTGAACCTGCAATAGACTGTTTATGAGACAGTTGCCTTACCATTAGGCGAGTATGTAAGCTTTTTCGATCAGGGTACGGCAACGCACAGACAAGGATTTGAACCTTGATCTACAGTTTTGGAGACCGTGATGTTTCCATTACACTATCTGTGCATTGGACTCCAGGGAGAGAATCGAACTCTCGCAAGTTGGTTTTGCAGACCAACGCCTTTCCACTGGGCGACCTGGAGATTGGATCAAAATGTAGTATGTATGAAGTTTTCAAGGTGCTGGCTGCTGATGTCAGCAGGGGTTAGAGGAAGCAACACCGAGGATTAGTGCCTCTGTGTTTCATCTCATACTACAACTATAATTACCATGCTACATTTTGTCAAGAGCATACTACAAAATTTTTTAGAAGGGACAGAGCAATCGTAGACAAAATCGTTGGATTGCTCTATGGTGGCGGGTTTACCCATTAGGCTTTGGCAAAAAAACACCACCTGGCTCTGGAGTATGTGTGATTGCTGACTTTGCTGTGTAATGGAAGGCTGTAGTATTGGTAATACAAAACCCAATTATTGCAGTGACATGGGTATAGCCCATCCTACTCTGTTTGACCTTCAGCAATAATATGTAAGCGGATCATCACTTAGGTCTTCCTCCCAAAACATTTTTATTCCAAAGTTCTGATAAAGAATATTCCTCTAACCAATCTTCTAAAGGTTCAGGATCGAGACGCTTGAACTCAGAAGCACGTTGTTTCCGGTCAACAATAATAATATCTTCCGGTTCAAAACAATCAATTAAAAAAGTTGATTGAGTTGCTAAAATAACTTGAACTTCGTGAGAAATACTCTGAATTAATCCCGCAATAATATTAATTGCATAGGGATGTAAACCTAATTCGGGTTCATCTAAGATTAAAACATCTGGTATATCGGATATGGGTTGTAACAGTAGAGTAACTAATGCCATTGTTCTTAACGTTCCATCGGAAATTTGATGAGAACTAAAAATAATATCGGTATTTTTTTCTTTCCATTGTAAGATAACGCTATTATTAATCGGTTCCAAAACAAAATCATCAAAAAAGGGAGTAATTTGAGTTAAGGTATCAACAATAATTCGATAATATTTTGGTTCAGTTTCTTTTAATCTCAACAAGACCGAGGCTAAATTGGCTCCATCCTCCCGCAGATAACGATTATCTTCAATACTCCATCTTTGACGAATTCGAGCCGTGTCAGATGTATTATGAAATTGATAAACTTTACAATTTTGGAGTAAAGAAACTAAAGTTTTAGCTGTCAAATCTCCTTGATTAAAAAGATCAATAATCTTGGCTTCTTTATGACCAGAATCCAAAGAAATCCAATCCGCTACTGCACTCAAACTAGAACGAGAAAACCTGTATTTTTCCTCTGCAAAAATTAATGTATCCGATGCCGCGTGAAACAATCTAAAATAGTAATCATTTTGACCAGAATCTGTTGCAAAATTAAGTTCTGCTTCCAGTTGAGGTGTGATTGAAGCTCCATCAAACAGTAAGGAATTAGCTCCCCCAGATTGACCAATAAAAAATTGCAATTTTCCTTGAGATTGTATCATCCACGATAATAACTTGAAAAACGAAATTAAGTTAGATTTTCCAGCCCCATTAGCCCCAATTAAAATATTAATTTTATTGAGTTCTAATTCTAAGGATTTAATTGATTTGTAACCTTTAATTTTGATTTTTTTTAGCATAATCAAGATAATCTAATTTTAGGTAGTAAAAACAATCGACATCTTGAAAAATCTTACCACTACTCGCTTGAATTTTAATATCGTTACTCATGACTTTTCCTTTTTATTTAATTGACGTAATAGTTCTAATTCATCATCCACATCATCATCATTAATTTGGGACAATTCATCAAATTTAGAATGATCTTGACTATCACCCTCTAATCGAGATTGATAGCTAGATTGATGGGTTAATTTATCCTTCAATATTTTTAGATTTATTAGGTTTTGATTAAGAAGCTTTATAGTTTGTTCTTGCTCAATTAATTGCTTTTTTAAATGATCTCTATTAAGTACCGATTGTTCAATAATTTTTTGTGTTTCTTGAATAGCTGTTTCTAAGATATTTTCAGGATTTCGATTGGGTTTAGGTTCATGAAGGGTATGACTAGAGTAATCTCTATGAGTAGCTTTTTCAAGTTCTTTCATTTTCTCTTCAAAACGTTCAAATGCTGTTGATGCACTGTGGGTGTTAACTCCATTAATCAAATTTTCTAAATGTTCGTTAGCTGTATTTTGTTTACGTTGTTTTAAATAATTAATTTTGGCTTTTACTTCTGCAATTTTCTTTTCTAATTGCTGCACAGTACGCTTAAATACTTCTAATTCTTGTGTTTTCTCTTCCAATATTTTTTTAGATTTTTCTGCAATGTTACGTTCAGGAACCTTTTTTTCTAATTCTTTCCTTGCTAAATCCTCATTTCCTTTCTTTAATGCTGATTCTGCACGGCTATGCCATTGATTAGCTTTAGAATTAGCTTCCTCATATTCTAGTTCAGTTCGTTTTAAAATAGCAGTGGTGTGAGCGACTGCTTGACGCATTTCCGCTAAATCTTTTTGCATTTCAGCAAGGGTTGAATTTAAAAATTTCTCAGGATCTTTTGCTTGTGCTGTTAAATCATTAAGGTTAGCTTTAGCTAATCTATTAACGCGCTCAAATAAGCTCATAATCAAGTTCCTTTATCTTATGGAGAAACAGAGCCTTAAACAAGCATTCCCCGCAAGAAACGGGGAACAACTCTTAAGAACCGATCGCATCTCTTAAAGCGTTTTGGGTCATGGCGGCGATCGCTTGATCCGTCGCTTTCGGAAGGTGATAATATTTCCCCCCTGCCGTTTTTGCTAACTCCTTAGCGAACCCTGTAGAAATGAATTTACTTTCCGTATCAATCACTAACAATTGAATTCCTAACCCGCGAATTTTCCCCGCAATTTCTAATAGTTCTTTCTTAATATCCGGTTTTTCTCCCTCAATTTGGGGTTCGCCCAAAGACCGAGATAAAGGAATATTCCCCCGTCCGTCGGTAATAGCCACAATCACCACTTGACCAATATCCCCCGACTGTTTCGCATTCACCCCGACCCTCACCGCCTGGGTTAACCCATGCGCTAGAGGCGATCCACCCCCACAGGGTAAGCGTTCCAGCCGTTTCCGTGCCGCAGCAATAGAACGAGTGGGCGGTAACAACACCTCCGCCTGTTCTCCTCGGAAGGGAATTAATGACACCTGATCCCGACTTTGGTAGGCTTCCGTTAACAGTTGTAACACGGCTCCTTTTGCTGATTGCATCCGGTTGAGGGCCATTGAACCCGACGCATCTACGACAAACACCACTAACGCCCCGGACTTGCGAGCTAACCGTTTGGCGCGAATATCTCCTTGTTCAACAATCACTTTCCGCCCCGGTTCCCGCAACCGTCGAGCTTTTTGATAGGGAGCCGCCGCCCGTAACGTCGCATCAACGGCAATTCTTTGGACTTTCCCCTTGGGTAAAACAGGCTTAATGTATCGCCCCCTGTCATCGGAAAAAATCACGCTGCGGCTGCCCGATTTCCCTTGACGGTTCGCCATTTGGGTAAAATACAAGACGCTATCATCGAGGATCACCCCTTCCGGGTCGAAAATAAATTCTTCAGGGATAGTCGCCTCCTCTTCTTCCGGGGGGTCGGGTTGGTCTTCGTCGTCTTCCTCTTCCTCCTCTTGGTCTTGGGGAGATTGATCTTGAGGCGGTGGAGGTGGTGGGGGTTGCTGTTGCTGTTGTTCGGGAGGTGGCACAATTTTAGCACGGGGAACAATCACAAGTTCCACCGCTCGGCGTAAATCGTCAGCACTAACCGTTGTGCGTCCTTCTAAAGCCGCCGAAGCTTTCGCCACCCGCACCGCAAACAATTCGGCTCGATGACCTTGGACTCCTCCCCGCACCGCTTCTTGAACTAAATATAAGATTTGATCAGGGGTAATTACCACATCTTTTAACCATTCTCTAGCTAAAATAATCTGGGTTTTTAAATCATCTAATTCTTGATTATATTGAGTTAAGAAATCCTGGGGCGATTTCGCATAATCCATGACTTGATCTACCGCTTGCACTCGTTCATCTAAACTGAGAACGCCATCGGCGGATAAAGCGATCGCAATTCTATCTAATAAATGATCTCGTAACGGCCCTTCTTCCGGGTTAAACGTAGCGATAAATAACGGTTTACAAGGATGTTCAAAACTAATCCCTTCCCGTTCAATTAAATTCCGTCCTTCTGTGAGAACCGTTAATAATAAATTAGCAATATTATCATCTAACAAATTAATTTCATCCACATATAAAACCCCTCGGTTTGCTGTGGCTAAAAGTCCGGGTTGAAACACTGTTTGTCCTTGTTTCACCGACTGTTCTAAATCCACCGAACCCACTAATCGATCTTCGGTAATGCCTAACGGAATCTGAACAAAGGCTGCGGGGACAATTTCAGTGGGTTGGTTCTCGTCAACGGGTGCGACGTTGGCTATTGAACCTTTAACAATTTCTATCGGCGGTAACAAAGCGTGTAACGCCCGCGCCATAACGGATTTAGCCGTTCCCCGTCTGCCAGCAATGACCACGCCACCCAAACCGGGGTCAACCGCCGCCAGTAACAACGCGAGTTTAATGGCATCTTGTCCGATGACCGCAGTTAAGGGAAAGGAGGTGATCGTAGGGGCGCTAACGGGCGCAGACATAGCTTTAGAAATGACAGAACAATGTCTTAGAATAGCAAAAAAGCGTACTTTTGTTAATCGTTTTTCTTAAAAACTTATGAAACTTCAAAATTTTGGATTATTTCAACACCCTCAAAACTCTCCTAACTCTGCTGTTATAAATTCCCAATTGTTGCTAATTGTTGTTATGGGTTTAATGGGTTTAGGAGTGAGTCTTCCGGTTTTAGCAGAACGAAAAAGTGATGTCGAACGATTAATTAGTACCAACGAATGTCAACAATGTGATTTGAGTTCAGCAAATTTAGCAGAAGCGAAGTTAGAAGGGGCTGATTTATTAGGAGCTAATTTACAAAAAGCTAATCTCAGAGGAGCAAATTTAAAAGGGGCAGATTTAAGTTCAGCAAATTTAATTGAAGCGGATTTATCGGGGGCTGATTTAAGGGATACAAAATTCCAGAGCACAACTTTAAGAAAGGCTAATTTAAAGGGTGCTGATTTATCGTGGTCTGATCTATATCAAGCGTTTTTAGAAGAAGCTCAATTTAATAATGCGAATTTATTAAATGCTAACCTCAATAATGCTAAATTACAAGGAGCTAATTTTTGCGGGGCGACAATGCCCGATGGACAAAAAGGGAGATGTTAATTATTGTAAGCTAGAAAGATCATCAACAATTTTGATTCTTCCGCGAGAAACTGCTCTGAGTAATCGATCAATGCAGCGCCTCTCTTCCTCTGAAAGAGATTCATCTAAAATGGCTGCCATTAATCCATAACGATCAGCAAGGGTTAAGTGACCTGTGGTGTTCGCTTGGGCAAATAAATCACCCAAAGCAGACTGCAAAAGTTGAACTTGAGGAACCATGAGCGTTAAAGTTAAACTCAATACTCTTATCTTTACTGAATTTTTACAAATCAGAGGTGATTTTACAAAAGCTTTAAAGTGATTTCTTCGAGTAGAATTTGTGACTGAGATAACTAGAATGTAGTGATAGAAGGGTAAGGAAAAGGTGATCTTGTAGTCTAGGAAATGTGATAGCGATCACGGTATAATTACAGTTGTAAACAATATTTTTTTCTTCCTTTAACGTTAAAATCCCGGATTTTATGGTTCACCCTTTAATTAGTCATTTTCAACGTTTAGCTCGTTATAATACCTTAGCGAATCAACGATTATATTCAGCTTGTGCAGAATTAACGGATGCTGAACGTCAACAAATTCGACTAGCTTTTTTTAAAAGTATTCATAATACATTAAATCATATTTTGGTGGGCGATCGCATCTGGATAACTCGATTTTCGGGGGGTGAAATTGCCTCGACGGGGTTGAATGCGATACTGTATGAAGATTTTGATCAATTATGGCAAGCTCGTCAACAAGAAGACGCTAAAATTGAGGCGTTTTTTCAACAATTTGATGAAACTCGATTTGATCAAACCATTCGTTATCAGAATAGTGCTGGAAATATTCATGATGATCCGATTGATATCTTAATCATGCACTTTTTTAACCATCAAACCCACCATCGCGGACAAATTCACGATATGTTAACCCAAACTATTGTTAAACCGCCTAGTTTGGATCTGCACCGCATTCTTAGACCTTAATAAAACAAGGATTTTTCTATCAAATAAAAAGAAACCCAATTTTCTCAAAAAACTGGGTTTATAAACAACTCATCAATACATCATGCAATTTCACCTGAAGAATGAGCAGGACATTGAGAATGAGGAATTGGACAATAACGACATTCCCATTGATTCGGTGTTGGTTTCGGTAATGTTGGATTACACAGGGTTGCAATCACTGTTCGTAACTTCTGTTTAAATTCTGCGTTAACTTCGTCGGGAGAAATTTCAATGATTCCATCCTTATAAATCAGTCGTCCATGCGGAATTTTACCTTGATAGAGAGCTTTGGTTTCTGGTGCAAAGGGAAGCAGACACATATAAATTAATAGTTGCATTTTGTGAGATTG
Organism: Planktothrix mougeotii LEGE 06226; assembly: GCF_015207485.1. Classification (NCBI taxonomy): domain Bacteria; kingdom Bacillati; phylum Cyanobacteriota; class Cyanophyceae; order Oscillatoriales; family Microcoleaceae; genus Planktothrix; species Planktothrix mougeotii. The sequence goes on along the minus strand of NZ_JADEWU010000020.1, from coordinate 70,697 downwards.
CTTAGGTTTACCTGATTTACAATCTTCTACAATCAAAGGATAATGAAGAGATGTTCCTAAATGCGATCGCCGATCAATGGGGTTTTAAAGATAGATGTAAATAAATTGTTAGAACGAGAACCTTCTGGGGGAATGTGTTGTATCTGTCCCTCAGAATATGCCCCAGAATTTAAGGTTGAAGCGGGAGAAACAACCTTACCCAAAGATTCTCTTAACTCTTATAGTGTCTTTACTGCATGGGAGGAAGGTCAAGAACAACTTTTAGCCGTTATTACTTCCGATAAACCGTCTTTAAATTGGTTGGCAAACAGTCAACAGGAAGCATTAGAACTGGATCATGAACATCTCTATGAATTGTTAACCTATGTAGAGAAATGTTCAGACTCCCAGGTGCTTTATACAGAATATCAGGTTGTTGATGTTCTAAAGACTGTTTGATCTTCCTCCATCCGCTTTAAAAGGGGTACAATAATAACGATTAACAGGAAATAACAATGAAACCGTTAACAAGAATTACGATTAATCCTGAAGTCATGGGCGGAAAACCTTGTATTCGAGGTTTACGAGTAACCGTTGGAACCCTTGTGGGGTTGATGGCTTCAGGACGCACGCCAGAAGATATTTTGAAAGCTTATCCTTATTTAGAATTAGCAGATATTTATGAAGCATTAGCTTATGCTGCATGGCGAGTTGAAGAGATTGAAGTCCCCCTCACTTCTGTATGAAAATTTTAATTGATATGAATTTGTCACCAGAATGGGTGAAAACTTTTACAGACGCGGGGATTAATTCAGTTCATTGGTCAACTGTCGGAGATCCCCGTGCAACGGATCGTTTAATTATGGCTTGGGCTGCTGATAACAATTACATTATATTTACGAATGATTTAGACTTCGGCGCCATATTAGCAGCGACTCAAACACAATCCCCTAGTGTTATCCAAGTTCGGACTCAGGATTTGTTACCTGATGCTATTGGAAAATTGATGATTAATACCTTATTTCAATTTCAGGAACAATTAGAGACAGGTGCTTTAATTACCCTAGAAACATCTCGATCCAGAGTCAAAATTTTACCCATTGTTCGCAATTCTTAAATTTAAGAAATTGCGATCGCCCAACCTATCCCCAACTGTAGGGTGTGTAAGCACAGTTCTTGCACACCCTAATCAAAACAAAAAAATAGTCTTAAATTTCAGATCAGTATGAAATTCATTAAAAATATTATCAATTTTATTGCAGAGTTAATACAACTAATCAAAAAGACTATATTGATTATATTGATTCTTCACTTATCCCAACGTTCTAGCAAGCTTTATCGATTAGGCTGGATCAATAAAGCTGTAACTCTTGCAGAGCAAGCATTGGAACTAGCCTTATCGCTGGAGATCGGTGATAATCCATTGGTAGCATCAAGCCTGAATAATTTAGCATTTTTCTATACTTACCAAGGCAAACTGAGCCAAGCTGAACTTTTGCTCCAACAAGCTTTAGCTATGCTAAAACGATTTTTTGAAGGTGATCACTATATTCTGGCATTTAGCCTGAATGGTTTAGCGGAAGTGTACAGAATTCAAGGCAAGCTCAGTCAAAATGTATTACCGCCACTGCCTTAGCTGCCTTTAATTTTGCCATTTACAGTGAACGGTATTCCCACCTGCAACCAGAATTTCAACGGTTACGATCCTTGCGAGAACAGTTAACCCATCTAATGTTTGATCCGCCTTTCATCCAACCCCAAGAACCCCAAGAACAGTATCGCCAGCGTCGCCGTGAACATCAAAACTTAGTTACAAAATTACAACAGGAATGTGAACAATTAGAAAAACAACTCGCTTCCCAAGTTCCAGAAATTCAACTGCAAGACCAAGAAACCGACAGACGGGCGGTGGCGTTGGCATTACCCGAAGGTTCTGCTTTAGTGGAGTTTGTACGGTTTGATGTCTATGATTTTAAAGCGGATCAATGGCAACCTGCCCAATATTTGGCGTTTATTTTACCGTCTCAACAACCCGATGCGGTGCAGATGATTTTATTAGGAGATGCGGAACCTATTGATCGGTTAATTAAGATATTTCGAGAAACGATATTTGATCTGAGATTAAAGGATTTAGGAATGCGCCACAAAGCACAACCTGCTCAAAAAATATCTTATCTGGAAGCGGGAATAAAATTACAAGAGGCAATTTATAAGCCGATTTTAGAACAGGTGAATTTAGCCGAATATTCCCATTTAATGATTGCTCCCGATGCTGAATTAAGTCTAGTTCCCTTTGGAATTTTACCTTTAGATAATAGTGGAAAACAGCTATTAATGGATCAATATCAAATTAGTTATTTGAGCGCAGGGCGAGATATTCTGCGGGGAATTGTTCAAACAGAACGCCTTGCATCTCCTCCTTTTATTATGGCTGATCCTGACTTTAATTTATCTCGTAGTGAGGGCTTCAGCCCTCAAAAAAGCCCTGAAGGGCTTACTACTAATTTTAATTTATCTAGTAGTGAGGGCTTCAGCCCTCAAAAAAGCCCTGAAGGGTTTACTACTAATTTTAATTTATCTAGTAGTGAGGGCTTCAGCCCTCAAAAAAGCCCTGAAGGGCTTACTACTAATTTTAATTTATCTAGTAGTGAGGGCTTCAGCCCTCAGAAAAGCCCTGAAGGGCTTACTACTAATTTTAATTTATCTAGTAGTGAGGGCTTCAGCCCTCAGCAAAGCCCTGAAGGGCTTACTACGAATGGGGATGAAAGCCCTGAAGGGCTTACTACGAATGATGTGGTTAAACGCTTGGGTGGGGACTATTTTGATCCGCTTCCAGAAACGGGAATATTAGCAAATACTGTAGCAGAAAAATTAGGGGTTAAACCTTATTTGCAACAACAAGCTTTAGAACCGTTATTCAGTCGTTTGAATTGTCCTAATATTCTGTTAATTGCTACTCACGGTTATTTTAATTCTGGGGATAATCCCTATTTTAAGTTAATTCTGTTGTTATTGCAATCTGCCAATGGCAAGGAAGAGGAGATTTTACAGAATCACCCAAATTTATTAAATCAAACTTTAATCAATTGTATGGGAACGGTGATTGAGACTTTGGAAAAACAGGGCGATATCAATTCAGTAACCAAGTTACTGAATTTTATTCCTATTGTTCAAAAAATTATCGATAATTCCGAAAATAAAAATTCATCCATTCCCCCTTTATTAAGTGGAGTTAGAGGTGAGCAACTTCAGAGTTTTAGAAATAGCGATCGCTTTTCTTCTGTTTCTATTGATAACTCCCTAATGCGTTCAGGATTAGCCTTAGCCGGGGCGAATACTTGGACAATTGGTGGCAATTTACCCCCCGAAGCCGGAAAGGGATTTTTATTCGCCCAAGATGTGGCAGTTTTAGATTTATGGCAAAATGAATTAACGATATTAATTGCTTGTGAAAGTGGGTTAGGAGATGTTAAAATTGGTGAGGGAGTATTTGGATTACGTCGGGCGTTTGCCGTTGCAGGTTGCAAAACTTTAGTGATGAGTTTATGGTCAGTTCCGACCAAAGCCAGTATTTTATTAATGGATAAATTTTTAGATTTATTAAAATCCGGTTATGGTCGCTATGAAGCGTTAACAACGGCTCAAAATTATATTCGTTCTGTGACTATTCAAGAATTACAACAATTTCCTTTAGGTCAAGAGATTTTAGAAGAACTCGAAATAAAATTGAATTGGAGTCCTGATTATATCACTAATAATCCTAATACTCAAGTTTTAAATCATCCTTATTTTTGGGCAGCTTGGGTTTGTCAAGGAGAAACAAATCCGTTTCCTGCCGGAATAACCTTCCCTCTAAATTAGATGATACAGATGATCCGTAAATCCCCGTAGAGACGTGCCATGGCGCGTCTCTACACAATACGGATGCGTAGCAAACATTTAAAAATTTCATATTATTAAATATTAATTTTATCATATTTTAGCTAGTTTTGAAGGTGCGCTACACTGAAATTAAACATTTAAGGTTAACTCAATGTATCCACTGTTAACAGGAAAATTACAGGTAGAACGATTAACGGTTGCTATTGCTAATCTACCCCCTCAATTAAAGGGGATTAGAATAGTACAGATGTCGGATTTTCATTATGATGGATTAAGATTATCTAAACAATTGTTAAAAGAAGCGATCGCTGTCACCAATGCAGCAAAACCTGATTTAATTGTATTAACAGGGGATTATGTCACCCATGATCCTAAACCAATTATTCAACTCACTTCTTACCTCAAACAATTATCCAGTAAATCAGGAATTTATGCCGTTTTAGGGAACCATGATCATTATTATCATTATTCTAAAACAATCGTTACTGAGGCTTTAAATCAAATTGGAATACAGGTACTTTGTAATCAAGTTGTTTATCCTTTTGGTTCAGAACTAGCCTTAGTTGGGTTAGGAGATTTAAAATCTAAACAATTCAAACCTCAACCGATAATGAATACTTTAGATGAAACGATTCCTAGAATTATTTTAAGTCATAACCCCGATACTGCTGAAATTTTAAAACAATGGCGAGTTGATTTACAACTATCGGGTCATACTCACGGCGGTCAAATTGTATTACCTAAAATCGGGGTACTTCCTTCTTTTTTGCCGATATTCCGTCGCCGTATTCCTAAAGTTTTATGGCGTTTTATTCCTTTTATTTTCAATCGTAAATCAGTTTATAAACATTGGAATTGGGCATCAGGATTACATCAAGTTGGAGAGAATTATTTGTATGTAAATCGAGGTTTAGGAACCTATTTACCCGGACGTTGGAATTGTCCGCCAGAAGTCACTGTAATTACATTAAAGTCTCAACCTTAATGAATTAGATTGTATAAGAATGAACCCTAAATACTGGCTATTTTAATAGATTATTTAATCCCCTAAAAAGAATCGGAGGCAGAGCCTCCGGTTGGCATTCCGATGCAGAGCATTGGAACGAGGGGAAATATTAAAGTTGTCCGAAACCTTTTTTCTTTTTCTCTTTCTTTTTCTTAGCTTTAGGTGCCCCTGGATAACCGCCTCTGGGGCCACCCATTCCGGGCATACCCATCCCCGGCATACCCATTCCGGGCATTCCCATTCCAGGCATCATTCCTTGACTCATTTGTTGCATCATCACCCGCATTTTTTGGAAGTCACTCACTAACTTCATCACATCCTTTTCTTGCATTCCAGACCCTTTAGCAATACGTTTGCGACGGGAGGGAGAACTGGCTAATAAATCGGGGTTTTTCCGTTCATCAACGGTCATGGAATTAATCATCGCTTCTGACCGTTTCAGTTGCGCTTCTCCCTGGTCTAATTGGTCTTGGGAAATCTTATTCATCCCCGGAATTAACTTAATTAACCCTCCCAAAGACCCCATATTTTTCATTATTCGAGTTTGACGCAGGAAGTCGGTAAAATCGAATTTTGCCGTAACAATTTTTTCCTGCATTTTCTCGGCATCTGCCAAGTCAAATTCCTCTTGGGCTTTTTCAACTAAGGTTAAAATATCGCCCATGCCTAAAATTCGAGAAGCAACTCGGTCAGGATAAAACGGTTGTAAAGCTTCAACTTTTTCTCCCACCCCAACAAATTTAATCGGAGCACCCGATACCCGACGAATTGACAACGCCGCCCCGCCACGACTATCCCCATCCATCTTGGTTAAAATAGCCCCGGTTATCCCCACTTGGTCATTAAAAGTGCGGGTTAAATTAGCGGCTTCTTGACCCGTCATGGCATCCACCACTAACAAGGTTTCATGGGGTTCAATAGTTTCTTTAATTTGCGCTAATTCCGCCATCATATCTTGGTCAATTTGCAGACGTCCGGCGGTGTCAATAATCACCGTATCAATATCTTGATTTCGGGCATATTCTACCCCTTGACGAGCAATTTCTACCGGGTCTGTATCGGTTCCCATTTCAAACACAGGAACGTTAATTTGTTTTCCTAATGTTATTAATTGATTAATCGCGGCAGGTCGATAAATGTCCGTTGCGACTAACAAAGCAGTGCGATTTTCTTTTCTTAAATGCAGAGCTAATTTAGCCGTTGCGGTGGTTTTTCCTGTTCCTTGTAACCCCGCCATTAAAATAATTGTTGGAGCCGTGTCCGCTTGGGCAAGGGGAACATTACTTTCCCCCATCACATTGACTAATTCATCATGGACAATCTTAACGAACTGTTCCCCCGGTCGCACACCGGACACGACCTGTGCCCCCTGGGCTTTTTCCCCAACTTCAGCGACAAATTCCTTGACGACTTGCAGGTTAACATCCGCTTCCAGAAGAGCGCGACGGACTTCTTTTAAGGCATCTTGAATATTAGACTCACTAATTTTATCCTGACCTCGGAGTTTTTTCCAGGCGGATTCAAAACGTTCACTTAGGGCATCAAACATAGCAATTTCTTTATCGAGTAGATTGTCATCACTCTCTATAATAATATTGAAAGAGCTTTTCTTGTTCGATAATCCCTGTGTAGGGGCGAGGTAACCTCGCCCTTACAATTGTAGCGGAGAAAAATTGAGTTAATCTCGTTTTATATTTTCTATCTTTTCATCAAAAATTGCACCCCGATGGATTAAATCTGCTTTCACTTCGTCGGAAATTCCCGAATCATGCCAGAGTCGAGCTTCTTTAACATTAGCACCCGTAAAATCCACGTTGACTAAATTTGTTAAAGCTAATCCTGCTTGATATAAATCGGCATTTTTTAAACAAGCCCCCGTTAAATTAGCATCGCTTAAATTGCAGTTACTTAAATTGGCTTCTTCTAAATTAACATTCGTTAAATTTGAGCCACTTAAATTCGCTAAAGCTAAACTAACCCGATGCAAATCTGCTCCTGTTAAATCCGCATCACTTAATAATGCTCCGCTTAAATCGGCTCCTCCTAAATTAGCATTTCTTAAGTCAGAACAGGTTAAATCAATATCGCTTAAATCGGCTCCGCGTAAATAAGCATTTGTTAGTTTTGCACCACTTAACGTTAATCCCCTTAAATTAGCTCCTAATAATTTCGCGTCAGCAAAATCTTCTAAGGGATTTAAACCCGCAATTTCTGCTAAGTCTAAAAAATTATCGGTTTTTGCTGATATAACCCCTTGAACAGTTGTTTGCAAATCCGCAAAATGACAGCCTTGAGTCGCTGCTTTTTGGGTTAATAATTGCAAATCTTCATGGGTATTATAGTGGAGTGCCATTTCGTGAATATCGGCGGGTAGGGGTTGTTCCTGTAACCACAGGACAAGTTTGCGTTCTAATACCGCCAAGCGATTTGGGCTGAGATTATGGGGCCAAAGTCCTTCTACACCAGTCATAGGAATTTTGATTGTTAGGTTTATTGATATAAGTCAATGGTTATAATTGAAAATCACAGGGTAAACCCGGATATTCATGGATTTCCACCAACCTAATCTTCATTTTCCTCAAAAATTGCCCCTCGTTTGACTAACTCGGATTTAATTCGGCTGGAAATTCCCAAAGCGTGGGTAAAATTAACGTTTTCTACCTTTGCATCTTTCATCTCGGCGCGACTAAAATTGGCCCCGGTTAAGTTAGCCCCTTGGAAGTTGACCCCGGTTAACTCCGCATATTGAAAATTGGCGTCGGTGAGATTGGCATAACTTAAATTAGCATGGGGTAAATAGGCACTCATGAAGTCGGCTTTGGTTAAATTAGCATAACTTAAATTCGCCCTTGGCATTTTGGTGCGTAAATCAGCTTCAATTAAATTAGAATTACTTAAATCGGTATCCCGTAAATTAGAATTGGTCAAAATAGCATGGTTTAAATTAGCGGCTTTTAAATTAGCTCCACTCAAATCTGCTAACGTTAAATTGGCATAACTGAGGTTTGTTTGTTCGAGGTTTACTTCTCGTAAATCAGCATAACTAAAATCAAGAGAGCTTAAATCTATTCCGGCAAAATCACTTAAGGGGTCTAATCCAATAATTTCGGCTTGTTGTAAAATATTCCCAGGATTTTCAGTTAAAAAGGGTCGGAAAATGGCTTGATGTTGTTGACAATAAACTTGAACTTTCTCCCATTGTTCTAACTGTTCATAGATTAATTTTAAATGATTAAAAGCACGGCCTTGACTGGGATAATTTTGATGAGCTTGGGCGAGGGTTAATTGATGTTGATAAGCATCAATAGCCTGTTCCCATTGTTCTTGAGCTAGATAAATTTTTCCTAAGACTGAAAAAGTCTGTTCTTCTGTGTGGGGGTCTAATAATTGACGGGCGAGGACTAACCGTTGATTTTGATAGTTGAGAGCGTTGGAATATTCTGTTAAATTATAATAAATATTAGTGAGATTAACTAAAGCATTCAGTTCGCCTTTGGGGTCATCAATTTCACGGGAGATAGCTAAATGTTGTTGATAGCAATTAATCGCAAGTTCGGGGCTTAATAAAGCTTCATGAACAACACCTAAATTACCCCAGGCTGCCCCTTCCCGTTTACGCTCCTGTAGGTTTCGATAAGATTGGAGGGCTTCTTGCCAACAGGACAAAGCCGCTTGATATTGACCTGTTTGGTAGTAGGAAATTCCCTGTTTAAATAATTCGTTGGCTTGCTCTAACATTGGCATAGGGGACTGAATAGATTCTCTAATCCAGATTAAGCCAAATGTGCCCCCTTGAAACGATTTGTAGGGGCGAGGTTTTCTCGCCCCCTACTCCCAAAGGAGATCACGGTTAATTTAGGTTTCTGTCGGTCGTTGAGTTGGAGGTAAAATCACTTTTTGGGCTAAACCAACGGTTTTTAATAGCCAAATTGACCACCAAGTCATATCAATTTCCCACCATTTCCAACCCGCTTTCGCCACATTCGGATAGGCGTGATGGTTATTATGCCATCCTTCCCCATAAGTGAAAATAGCCGCCCACCAAAGGTTACGAGAATTATCTTCAGTCTCAAAGGTGCGGTATCCCCAAACATGAGTTACGGAGTTAATAAACCAGGTACTATGCCACAACAGCACAGCCCGTAAAAATACGCCATAAACCAGCCATGACCAACCGCCAATGCTGTAAAGTAGCACGGCAATGGGAATTTGCAGTAACAGATGATAACGATCTAACCAACAATAAAACGGATCTCGTGTTAAATCAGGGGCAAATCGTTTGTAATGTTCAGCATCAAAAAAGGTTTGACGAGGGTAGAAAATCCATAACATATGACTCCACCAAAATCCTCGGCGGGCGGAGTAGGGATCTTTATCTTCATCTTCGGTATAAGCATGATGCAAACGGTGTCCGGCGACCCAAAAAATCGGGCCTCCTTGTAATGCACAAACCCCAATTAAAGTAATTACATATTCTAACCATTGGGGAACTTTAAAACTGCGATGGCTTAATAAACGATGGTAGCCTAAACAAATACCAATACTGCCAAAAAACCAGTGTAGAAATATTGTGATTCCTAAAGCTGACCAAGAAAAACACCAAGGCGCGAATAATGCTAAAGCATGGATAGCAGTGAAAAACGCAACTGTTAAACCGTTTAACTTCGGTTCATTTTCCGGTGAAGTTGCGACTTGAGATGTCATGAAAATTTCCTCAACCAAATAAATGTTTTATCAATCGATGGGGTTAATCTCGGTGGATTTTAAGATAACAGAAATTTCTGAAACTCTTTCCCTCCCTAACAAAATTTTTAGATTTAATATCCCCCTTTATGCTGTTCCTGAATGGCAGGATTTTGATCAGTAAGCTAGTTCCCTTTGTTTGAGTTCAATGCAAAATTTATCCTGGGGTTATGGGAGTTAACATTAAAGGGGTAATGGCTGGGTCTTGATAACTCCCTTGATGATAAAGTGTTTGCACCGCATTGGCGAGTTTTTGAATGGGTGCATCTTTCAAACAAAAGCCATTTGCTCCTGCTTCTAACGCCTCTGATACGATAGATTCTTGGTCAGGCGTTACCAAAACTAAAATTTTGGAGGGAATTACATAGGAATTTCCTTGAACTTTTCGCGCCATGCGAATAAACTTGACCAAATTCATATCCGGTAGAGTGCTATCAACCACCGCAACATCAACATCAATCGATTCGAGTAAAACCAAGCCTGTTTCAGCATTTGTGGCTTCACTAGCGACTTCTATTCCGGGTTGCGATCGCAAATTTTTCCGTAGGTTCAGACGGGTTTCCTCTTCATCTTCAATCACAGCTACTTGAATTATATCATGTTTTTGTTGAATTTTGGTATAGCTGTCACATTCAGATAAATCATTGGGAGCACCACAGGCTGAAATTGTGCCGATAGAGTCTATATCTGCGGGAGTATGCTGTTTAAATTGTGCCATTTGTTCAGCACTTAAAATCTTAGATTCATCAAAGCCAAATTCAACCTCAGTATGCAATCCTTTTTGTTTAACTCGGCTTAAATTATAGAAGCGTTTATTAAACGTTGTTTTTACAAATGCCCAAAGACAACCGAGTAAATAACGGCGTTTAAACGGATCTTTTTCAAACCAATATTCCAGAAACTTCCAAGAGTAAAACCGGGCATAATTTTGCAGCACACCTTTGAGAACTTCTTCCCGCGTCATATTATCGGGTTTGATAATAGGAGTGACAAAATTATAATGAGAATAATCCCGAATTTCCACTTTATCGGCTAAATCTTGGAATAGTTCAGAAAACGGCCAAGGAGTATACATATTCCAATTGGTCATATCTGCTTTCCAATCTCGCGCCATGCGATAGGATTCTAAAATGGTTTCTGGGGTTTCATTGGGTAATCCCATAATAAATTGAACTTCCGCCAAAATCCCATTTTCTCGCAACAATTGAACCGCTCTTTTATTATCCGCAATAGTCGTTTCTTTACGGAATAAATTCAGGTTTAATTGAGCCGCAGCTTCCGTTCCTAATGACACATGAACTAATCCCGCTTTGCGATATAACGGGAGTTCTTGTTCATCTCTGAGAATATCCGTAACCCGCGTATTAATTCCCCAATGTACCCCTAAATTGCGATCAATTAATTCATTGCATAATGCCACAAATCGAGATTTATTAATTGTGGGTTCTTCATCGGCTAAAATGAAAAATCCAATTTTATGATCTTTGACTAAGGTTTCAATTTCATCCACAAAATGTTTCGGTGACCGAGAGCGATATTTGCGCCAGAATTTCCATTGACAACAAAACCGACACCGAAACGGACAACCCCTAGAATAATTAGGAACTGCAACTCTCGTATTCAGAGGAGTATAAATATATTTATCCCAATCTAATAAACTCCAATCTGGGGTTAAAGTGTTTAAATCTTTAATTGGAGGATGGGCCGGAGTAGCGACTACTCTCCCTTCATCTAAAAAGGCAATTCCTAAGATAGTTTGACGGTCTATTTTATCAGTTCCATTAGCGATCGCTCTTAATAAATTAACCGTTATTTCTTCCCCTTCTCCCCGAATAATATAATCCACCCAAGGCGCTTCACTCAACACTTCCCGATACATATAAGTGGGGTGAACACCGCCCATAATTGCCTTCGCATTCGGGCAAATTTGTTTAACTAATTTCAGGGTACTTTGAGACTTATAAATCATCGGAGTAATGGCCGTTGCTAAGACCACATCCGGTTGACGATCTTGCAAAATTTTGGCTAATTCGTCATCCTCAATAAAGTTACTCATCGCATCGATAAATTCGATGTCGGTAAACCCTGCGGTTTTCAACGCACCCCCCACATAGGGAGCCCAACTCGCAGGCCAATTTCCGGCAATTTCAGCCCCGCCAGAGTGATAATTCGGCTGAATCAACATGATCCGCATTTGCTTTCCTCCTGAAACCCTCAGTTTCTCTTCAGATTTGCGAACTCATGGAGATTATATAACCATATAGGAATCAAATCAGCAACGTTATCATAATTTAACATAATCCCCAAAAGAAGTCCTCACACGAGCGCGAAGCGGAGTGGGGATGAATTTTGGATAAATAAAAAGTGCGATTAGCACCCTAGACAATCTAGCCTTGCATTTGTTAGTATGTTATCGTTAAAGCAATTCTCGATAAGATGCTTAAGGTAGTCAAAATCAGAATTTATCCCACAGTTCAACAACAAGAGTTATTAGCGCAAGCTTTTGGCTCTGTACGTTGGCTGTGGAATCGTTTTTTGAACTTGACCAACGAAACCTATAAGCTAACCGGAAAAGGATTGTCACGCTATGACTTACAAAAACAACTCCCTGAACTCAAGAAAGAATATGAATGGTTAAAAAACACCTATAGCCAATGCTTGCAAGTAGTTTGTTTGAATCTGAGTCGAGCGTTTATCAATTTCTTTGAAAGACGTGCCGACTATCCAAGATTCAAGTCGAAACACGGGAAACAATCTTTATCCTATCCTCAGAACGTCAAAATTAGTAGCAACAAACTATCCTTTCCTAAACTGGGTGAAATACAAGCTAAAATTCACCGTCCAATAGAGGGAACGATTAAGACAGTTACTCTCACCAAAAATAAGTGTAATCAGTATTATGCTTCTGTTTTATTTGAGGACAATAAAGAAACCCCTAAACCTTCTGCCGAAGGTAAAGCAATTGGCTTAGATATGGGGTTAAATGATTTTTGTATTACTTCAGAGGGAAGTAAGTTTGCTAACCCTAGATGGTTGAAAAAACATGAACGCAACCTCAAGATTAAACAACAATCATTGTCTCGTAAACAGAAAGATTCAAACAATCGAGCTAAGGCTAGACTTAAGGTAGCCAAGGTTCACAATAAAATCACTCGATGTCGTGAGGATTTTCACCATAAGCTATCACGCAGGATAGTCAACGAAAACCAAGTTATTGTGGTAGAAAATCTCAACATTAAAGGCATGGTCAAAAACCACTGTTTGGCTCAAGCAATTTCTCAAGTCGGATGGGGTCAATTCCAAACGATGCTTTGCTATAAAGCAGAACAGGATGGAAAGAGCTATTTAGAAATTGATAGATTCTTTCCTTCCTCAAAGACTTGCAATCATTGCTTAAATGTTGTCGGTAGTTTGCCTTTAGATATTCGGCAATGGACTTGCCATCATTGCGGAACTAATCACGACCGAGATATTAACGCCGCAAAAAATATTAGAGATGAGGGACTGCGTATTTTGTCGTTAGGGACTAGCGAGTCAGCCTGTTGTCCAGATGTAAGACGCAGTAGTGGAGGACGTAAGAAATCTACTACTACGCTTTCTGTTGGGCAGGAAGCTCCGACAGACCGCGTAGCGGGTCGGAGTAGTTCACCACTTCGTAGTGAGTCCTAAAGGACTCAAAGCCCTGAAGGGCTTACTACCTTTGGAGTGGAGGGTGTGGCGGTAGGATAACCTCGATATTGTCCCCAGAAGGTTTAAGTTATGCTTGAGGTTCCGTCTCTTCAATTTCCGAAAAATCTACTTGTTCATAAAGTTCACTTAAAGTAAATTGAAATTCAACGGAACTCAAAGAGATGACATCCTGTTCTGAGTCATATTCGGTAAATTTCCATTGCTTTTCTCCGGTTTTTGAATACTGTTCCAAATAATAACTATTTTGGTCAATTAAAATATATTCTTGAAATGTAGGAATAGAGCGATAAAAGCGAAATTTATCAGTTTTATCGTAACCTTCCGTTGAGTGTAATAAAACCTCGACGATAATTGTAGGGTTAGTAACAGTGGTGGTATTTTTTCCTTGGTAAGTCGGTTTTCCCTGAATGACCATCACATCAGGATAAACATAGCGTCGGGTGGCGGGTATCCAGAGGCGAACGTCACCGATAAATAGCCGATAATTTTGTTCTTTGATGGTCAAAGGGAATTTTTTGTAAAAGTTTCCTGCAATTTGGTTATGGTTGGTAGTGCCTCCCGTCATCGGTATAATTTCTCCATCGTGATATTCGCTTTTATAGTCTGCGGTTTCCTCTAGGGCAAGGTATTCTTCCGGGGTGTAAGTGCGTTTTTGGGTTTTGTTAGTTTCGAGTAATTGCATCATATATTCCTCTATGTTTTGAGGTAATGAAGTCAGAAATCAGATTTTATTTTAACTAGCAGATAGTCTGTACATGGGGATAGTTCAAAATCTTGCTATCACAAGTTACTAAGGGAATACCGTATCGTTTAGCCATAACCAAACATGGGTATCGAGTAAAATCATTCTCCCAAAGCGTCCCAAAGTTCAGACATCGGTTCATCAAAATCGGAGGCAATTGTGATTGGCATTCCTCGCAGTGGATAATGTTTTGTAGGTACAGAATCTATCGAAAAAGGAACAATACGAGCGACGGGCAAACCATTGCGGGTAATAACTACTTCTGACTGAGTAGTAGCAATTTCATCAACAATTGCGGTTAGTTCGATATCCGTTTCCTGTAGGTTCAGATACTTCATGTTGTCAACTTGCCATGAGCATTTTATATTTCCATTGTAGAAGCGATCGCTAAGTTTGTAGTAAAGGCTTTAGCCATCAGGTAAGGCTTCAACTAGGTCATCATAGCTTACAAGGTTTTCTGATCATAAGTCTTCCTCTTCTAATGCTTTAAGAATAGCTTCACAATGTGCTATAATTTCCTGCTGACTTACAGTTATCCAATCAAGATGAGAGGGGAAAGCTTCAAGCTCAGAAATTTTATTTTGAATGAGTAAAATTTCATTCTGAGCAAGGTTTGTTCCTCGACCAAAACCTATGTTTGATAAGCCCCATATCGCTGCCAAGTTAGCTACTGCAATTTCTTCAATCTCTTTTGATTCAAGCTTAACTTGCACATTGTCTTCATTATCAGAAAAAACTATAATCATAAGCTTGACCCTCCTGCGTAACATTTGATGAATCACGAACTTCTCCAACAACAGTTCGCATCAAAGTTCTGATTAAGGTCGTTTTTCCAGTATTGGTATGTCCTGCTACGGCAATCCTGACCCTCTCTTTTGTATCCATATTAAGTACCTATAAGGATTTGACCTATAATTTTTGCTATTTTAAATTGAGTATAATTACACAATTTTTACACTAAAATATTTTAGTGTAATTGTCAATAACTGTTTTCTATTTTTTAAAAGAGGATTTTGTGATTTCAACCCAATTTAAAAAAAGCTTGATAGGGTTATTTTTATCTTATATAACAAAGAACTACTATAAGAGGGTTCTTCTACTGATCATTTTTAGGTCAATTCTTCTCAGAGGGCAAAAAATCACCGTTAAGAACTTCTTCTCCCGTAAAGGGAGACTCTGGGGGAAATTCATTAATCGATAAACCTGTTTCACCTGCGGCTAATTTTCTTGCATCTTCATAAGATTCATTAAAAATCTCTTCAAAAAACCGATATAAACTTGGACTGGTTTTGAAGGTATCTCGGAGGCGTTGACGATGTTCTATAATAGTGTACACCCAACTATTTGTTCGTTTCTCTGGCTGATATTTATACTTGAGTAAGTGCATCAGAAGTATTCTCAGATTACTTTTTAAAGCATTTTTTTCACTTCTCCCCATACTTTCCAGTTCCTCTAGGATATTTTCTAAATCTATATCGGCAAAATTTTGCTCTCTTAATAAGTTTATATTGGTTTGTAGCCATTCATAAAAATCCTGTTCATAAAGGGATTTGATTGCCATTGATTGAATCGTTGTCATTGAGTTTAACTCCCTTTCTATTCTGTACATCAGTCTAACAGATTCCACAATTTATCGCTATATCAGGTCAAGAAACCCGGTTTCTGTCCTGTATGAAAATGGCTATACTTAGAGTTGATTGAGAAACCCGGTTTCTAACTGACTCCATACTTGAACTGAATTTAATGTTATTGAACAGTATTATCTTCAAACATGACATCCTCATATAACGTCTCAATAGGAGTATGAAAATCAATACTTTTTAAATGAATTTCACTACCTGGATAATAGAATTGCAAAACCCAAAAGCCCTCACTATTTCGACGAAAACATTCAACACGCTGACGTTTCTGGCTAATTAAAACATATTCTTGTAAGGTTTCTAATTGTTGATAGTCAGCAAATTTGTCCCCTCGATCAAAAGCTTCGGTTTTTGAAGATAAAACTTCAACAATTAAACAAGGATATTTTTTATAATTTGTTAATTCTCGATCTCTAGGATCATAAGTCACTAGAATATCAGGATAGTAATAAAGATTAGCTGTGTCAATTTGGGCTTTCATATCAGACATATAGACACGACAACCCCGCCCTCGAACCTGATTTCTTAAGGCTGAAGCTAAGTTTAAGCAAATGGTAACATGGGCATCACTCGCCCCTGCCATTGCATAAACTTGTCCGTCAATATATTCGTGTTTGATAGGGCTGGTTTCTTCCCTTGCTAGATAATCTTCTGGATAAATATAATTTTCGTGTTGATTAGCAATCATCGTTTTGAAAATCAAGTTATTTTTAAATTAATTCTAACAGTTCGTAGTGAGTCCTTTAGGACTCAAAGCCCTGAAAGTCTAACAGTTCGTAGTGAGTCCTTTAGGACTCAAAGCCCTGAAGGGCTTACTACCTTGTAGTGAGTCCTTTAGGACTCAAAGCCCTGAAGGGCTTACTACCTTGTAGTGAGTCCTTTAGGACTCAAAGCCCTGAAGGGCTTACTACAAATGGGGTAGAATTTGGTAGTTTATTGCAGAACTAGCTCATGGTATTAACAATGTCGAAAGGGTTGTATCAACGCTTTATTTATATTAGTTCATCCTTAATCTTGTGGGGTTGTGGAAATTCTACCTCACTGTTTCCATTTGCTCAAACCCTTAATGTTGCAGTTTCCCCAACACCGAAACCACCGCAACCCATCCAAGAAAAACCTGTTAATAGTTTAGGGGGTTATTTCTATTCTAACGGTGAAAATGCTTTCGGGCCGTTTACTCAGGCTATGGTACAAAAATGTCAAGGCTGGAATGGGGGGAGTGTTTGTAATACCCAGGAATGGCCGGAAGCCTTGTTTCTGAAAGCCTATGGACAAGGGCGTTGTCCCGATGGCAGCCGCCTTAATCAAATTCTGGGCTACTGTGTTGAGGGAAATGAGGCGTTAGGGCCTTTCCCTCAAGAGCTTATGGCAACCTGTGACCAAGCGAACGGTAGTAGCACTTGTCTGTCAACTCGCCAGAATGCCAGGTTGCTGTATAAAAAGATGCAGGATAAAAAACTCATTACCCCGGTCGGTCGTCCTCCTCAGTTTGTGTTACTGGCTTTTGATGGTTCCCGTTCCCTGGATGCGTGGAAAAAATCTCGTAACTTTACTCAAAGTATGGCGAAAAAGGATATTACGGTTCACTTTACATACTTTATTAGCGGAGTTTACTTTGTCAATAATGAGAAACGCAACCTCTACACGCCTCCTGGGGGAAAAGGTCGGGGACGGTCGGCTATTGGTTGGGGTGGCACTCCTGAAGAGATTAATCTACGCCTAGAACAGTTAAATAAAGCCTACCAAGAAGGTCATGAAATTGGCTCCCATGCGGTGGGTCATTTTGATGGGAGTCGCTGGAGTGAGGCGGACTGGACGCGAGAATTTGACTATTTTAATCAATTTATTTTTAATGCTTACAAAATCAACAATTTAAAAGGGTCTTTGGTATTTGATGTCAGTGAAATTCAAGGATTTCGTGCTCCTGAGTTGGGTCAAAGTCCGGGTTTATACAAAACCTTGAAAAAAAGAGAATTTCGTTATGATACCAGTCGAGTCGCCGCCGCGAATTATTGGCCGAAACTTGAAAATAAGGTTTGGAATTTCCCTCTGGCTTCTCTCACAACGGCGATGACTCGCAAAAATGTTTTATCGATGGATTATAACTTTTATTATCTCCATTCTAAGGCAAAATCAAATTCTAGTAATGCCAAACGTTATGAAGAGGATATGTTTCAAACCTATCTAAAATATTTCCAAAGTAACTATTTAGGAAATCGTGCGCCTGTACATATTGGTCATCATTTTTCCGATTGGAATCAGGGTGCTTACTGGAAAGCGCTATTTCGTTTTGCTGAGGCGGTTTGTGGTCAACCGGAAGTCCGATGTGTTACCTATAGTGTGTTAGCGGATTTTATGGATTTGCAAACTCCTGAACAAATTGCTATCTATCAAAAGGGGGGTTTTTCAAAACCAAATAAAGGGACAATAAATTAAATTCTGTTCTTTTGATCAAAAACATCAAAACTATATGACTAATAAACTTCGCAATTTTATCATTTTTGGATTGGCTATTCTGACTGCATTGGCAATTTTTGTTATGTCGCCAACCAAAGCTTATGCTTGTGCTTGTTGTGGATATGCTGGAGAATGGTATCAACGTACTGAAAACCTAGATTCTTCACAAGTTGAAGACCTCAATCAATTAAAGTTTTCTCCCTCGGCTAACCTTTATTTAACAGCAGCAGGGTTGGATATCGTTAAAGGAATTTCATCTAATTCTGAAACTTATCGCTTATTTCATTCTAAAAATAAACGGTCTTGGAATTTCCGTTTGGTGGATGAGACGGGTAAAACGGGTAATCTGTCGTTTACCCTCCCTGAAAAAATGATAGCTTTTGGAACGGATTTTTATGACAAGCCTACTCCCGATTCACGACTGTATAAAGAGTTAAGAATGGAAGGAAAAGTTGCAGGAAATGGGATATTTTTGCCGGGGATAGGTAGCGATAGCCGATTTCGACTAATTTTACAAGGGAGAGGGAATTATTGTTTAAGTCCGACGGATTTTAAACACTGGAATTTACAAATTTTTGGTTCTGGTAGTTCTTATTCTTTTTATGGTTCTTTTGAATAGATGAGAAGAAAATGATTAGCTTTGTTTGGTTTTATAGTTATTTAATGGGTGCGTGGGTTTCAAACTTACGCACCCTACGGGGATAGCGTTCACGCTTCTAAGCCCTGAAGGGCTTACTACGAAGGGGGAGAAAAATTATTGAGTTTTAAGCCGTTAAAGCTTGGCTGGATAACCGGAGAATTTCGGTGGTTTTAAAGCCCATTTGATGTAAGGCTTCTCCATAATTAACCATGAATTCTTCGACGATTTCAAGTTTGTTCATTCCCAATGCTTTGACATCAGATTCAACTTGATTCAGCATCCGCAAAATAATCGGTAGAATTTGACGATTTGCGATTTCTATTTCGGTTTTGACCTCGGCAAAATGTTGTTTTAACCAAATACTGCCAAAGTTGAGATGACTGTATTCATCTTTAACAACAGATTGAGTAATTTTTCGAGCAAAATTATCCGCAACTGGGATATAGTTATGGTAAGCTGCGATCGCAAAACATTCAATAACTAAAGATTGAATTAATAAACAGGTTGCTATTTTCTGTTGAATTTCCGCCGTTTTAAACAGTTGACGCAAATCGGCAAAAAAGTCTTTTGCCATTTCTAAATCAGGAATAACATCAAGGTTTTTTCCACAAGCTTCAAAACTTTTACGATGACCCCGTTCCATTTTTCCTAACTGAATTAATTCTTGAGAAAATTCGGGCAAAAGTTCAGCCAAACTGATAAAATTATCATAAGCTTCCTGTTCACCTTCAATCACAATTCCGTTAATCCGGCTAAAACTATCACGGTAAGTATCACTATTGTAATCTAATTTTTTAGTTGCTAAAGATTGAGACATCTTTGATAAATCTCCTGATGATGTACTGGGTTTAAGGGATAACTAAATCAGCATTAAATAGCAGGATTAGGCAAATTTTCTAGCCAAGGTCTTGCTCCGGTTGTCCGACGAATTTCTCGCCAAATTGCTGTAGCAGCTAACGCTCCATCTCCTGCTGCTATTATAACTTGATTTAACCCCACTTTTAAATCCCCAATTGCAAAAATTCTAGGGTGAGAAGTTCGACACATTTTATCAGTGAGTAAGTTATTTCCTTGTAGTTCCAGATTAATATCTTTGAGATAGGTATTATGATAGCGAGATCCCATCGAGATTAATCCAGTTTCTAACTCAATTAAGGTTCCATTGGTTAACTCAACTCCGGTCATTTGATGATTTTTTCCGATAAATTGATGAATGGGGGTTTCTATGATTGGATAACCATATTCTTTTAATTTATTTCTCAGAGGTTCACTAATGGTAAATGCTCCATGCGTAAAAATAGTAATATAAGGGGTAAACCAACTTAAATTAAATACCATTTCTTCAATTGCGGCTTCACTCCCAGCAAAAAAACCACATTTTTTATCAGTCATTTCATACCCATCACACACCATACAAACGTGCAGGTTATAACCCGCATATTCGTAAACATTTCGCATATCATCTAAGGGGGGTAAATAATCGATAATTCCACTTGCTGCAATTAAGTATTTTGAACGAAACACCGCTTCAATACTATTTTGACGACCGACTTTGACTTTAATGGTAAAGGTTTCTCCTTCATCAATGACTTCTTCAACAAAACCGTTGAGAAAATCCCCATCTAAACTGGCATAATGTTCTTTTCCCCGTTGTAATAGAACTCGCCCTGGCGTGTCAGGAGGTAAACCTAAATAATTATGTAATTCCTGCATCCAAAATGACCGAGCTTTGCCTTTATCAATGATTAAACTAGAAAGGCGATAACGTTGTAAATAAATTCCTGCCGAAAGTCCTCCAGCACCGCCACCAATCACAATAACATCATAGATTTGGTTTTGTTTTTCCTGTAAATTATTTTTGGAAAGCTGCATAATTTTTGCTCCGTTTAAATTATTGATTAATCAAGGATTTTCGCCTTCTTAGCTACTCCGGCAATGTGAGGACTGACTATGGGAATTGACAGGCTAAATTGCTGATAATTGACTGACTCAAATCCAGCATTTTCTAAGGCATTCCAAGTGTTCCGGTTAGGATGGCAGTTATCAAATAAAACTTTCCATAAGGGTTCAATGCCATCCTGAACTCGGCGTGTCCAAGTGCAACATTCGGCGGCAACGTGTTCTAAAAAAATGAAACTTCCGCCTGGTTTGAGAATGCGTTTAATTTCTTGTAAACTGTGATCAATATTGCTGACGGAACAGAGAACATGGGTACTGACTACACTATCAATACTATTATTTTCAACGGGCAATTTTTCAGCACTTCCTGGGGATAATCTGATCTTTTTTAATCCTTGACTATCTGCTTCTTGTTCGAGATACTGGTGCATAAAAAGATTGGGTTCAACCCCTATCCAATCAATATCTTTTGGGTAATAGGAGAGGTTCGAGCCAGCACCAGGGCCAATTTCTAATACTTTTCCTTCTAAAGATCCTAACAGCCCTTGTTTGAGTTCTGCCAAGGTGAAATAATCAGGGCAGTCAATCAGTTCTATCGCGCTACCATCGGCGGCATTTGCTTTTGACATTCCCCAGGCAAATAGACGCTTTTGAATTTGAGATAAGTTGGAAAATTTCATTTTTTTATTTAACTCCATCCGTTCATTCTCGCCATTACAGCGGCTAATAGTGGCAAGACAGTAAAACAGATTAACTCCCCTTTTATGAGCCAAGTAAGTCGATTAAATTTGGCAATTTCTAGGCTAGGAATTTGACCTTTTTGTAAGTCTTTAAACCACAAAATAAACGTAAATGTTGGATACAATGAAAACAAGCTAACAAGGATAAATACTGCCATTTTAGCCTGAAAAAAGGGATTATTTAAGTAGTAATCGGTTCCTTTACCAAAGTAGATAACTCTTAATATTCCTGTAATCAAAATTATCGTAGCAGCTATTCCATAAACAGCATCAGCAGAGGCAACTTTTTGGGCTTCAGCGAGGGTCATTTCTTTTTTTAAGTTAAAAACCTCTACGGTGAGTGCCGCAAACGCTAACATAAAGCCTAAGTAATGGAAATAAGCGGTAATTGAACTAGCCCACATGATTCTATAAACAGTGTGATTGAAAATTTTTGGATTTTTGTTTGCTAATCAGAGCGTATTCGCTCTGCAATTAACTCTGTTGGAAAGCAGTATTGTTAAGAGTTGGTGGGAGATAAAATATCTCCCACCCTTTAATAATTAAGGCTTATCCTTAACTATTTCTAGTTTCCATTGCTGCCATTCTACCATACCACCTGTAATATTGAATACCTCTGTAAATCCTAACTGAATTAGACAATCGCCCGCTATAGGACTGCGGTGAGATGTTAAACAAATAACAGCAATCGGTTGATCAGGGGATAAATCTCGAAACCATTGAGGTAAAATCCAGTTACGAAGTCCATAAATTCTTGCCATCAATAGTCGAGGTAAACTTAGATTGATGGCATTAGGAGCATGACCTGTGACATACTCTAACTGACTGCGAACGTCAATCAGTAAAGGCGGATGAGATAACTGAGTGAATTCCAAAGGAGATAGATTAACAAGACTAGGTTTCACTGAAGATATAGAGGCCATAGAAAATGCTTGAATTTTAACTTGAAACCCGGATTTTGATCTTTTTAATTGCTGCTTTCTAATTCACATTGATGACCGTGTTGATGTTTGTGTTGATGTTTATGTTCATGTTTATGTTCATGTTGATGTTCACCTTCATGTTCGTGACATTGGGGTTCTTCCCTAATTAAAGAACCATCAAGATAGGCATTCACAGCTTTATCTAAATCGGTTTCTTTGGTAATAATCGCTTCAATGGTTTTTCCTTCCAACCGTCGCACTAAACCTTTTCCCATGCCTCCAGAAATCAAAACCTGCACATCATCTAAAGGATGGGGTTCGTTGGCAGAACTATTATGAAACGATTGTTCAGGGGATAATTCTAACAAGTTCTTGCCCAGAATTTCACCCTCGTTAATCTCGTAAATCCAAAACTTACGGCAATGTCCGCTATGTTCGGTAATAGATGTTTTATTTTGACTGGTGACAGCAATTTTCATGGTAAATTCTCCGATTTAGAGTTGAGTTAACTTTTATTTTTTCTGTTGATAAAATTTGGGGGAAGTCTCTATTTTTGACTTCTGTTTGAGAGCCACTAATTTTGAGGCTTGCAAGTGTTAATCCCTAACAAACGATAGATCCCGCAAAAACCAATTAAACCACTGATAATTAGCAACGCTGAAGCAACATCTAATCCAATTCCTAACGCTGTACCTGAGTAGAGACTCAAACCGCCATATAGAAAAATTGCTGCTAATAACAAGCGAATCATTCGATCTAAGTTTCCGACATTACTTAACATTGAACACTCCTAATCCTAGTAAAAAAAACAGATTGGGTTGCTGAAGTTGACAAAATTTCAACTTTATGATTATATATCTAATTAGTCATTAAATGACCTTAAGATTTGTTTAAATCCTCCTGATGACTGAGGATTAAAAGGGTCTTCGGCGTTCTTCCGGTGTTTTGGATTTGTCATAGGGAATACCAATTTGATCCAGCAAAGGCTCAATGGCAACCGCTTTGACATTCATGCCACAATCTTTAAAGGGGTCATACCCTAACATCAACCCGGTCAGTTGTGCGTAGTCCAGAATACTGACATTAAACTCTTCTTCCATCACCTCCTTGATGGTTCCCTGTTCCGCATCAAGAAACACCGTACACCCCGGACAATTGGTCAACATCAACTTGCAGTCTGGGTGGATTTCTTTGAGACTTTTTAATTTCTTGTAGACACTACTGGCCGTATAATCTCGGTTTTCTGGGAAAGCACACTGCCGAAACCCCATCCCACAGCAATGTCTACGCTCTGGGTAGTCCACTACTTCCGCACCAAAGGCTTCCAGCAACCCCACTAAGACTTGAGGGAATTCCACACCCCCCATTGCTTCCCCTGGAAAAATCTTTCCGTAATGACATCCAACGTGATCTGTTGCTTTAATTCCCTTGAGGCTATATTTTGCCTTTGCTGCTAATTTATCGCGATTAGCAAAGAAAACATCAGAAGCATGGACAATAGAAGGTCGGCCACCCGAAACGTGAGGAATCCAAAACTCCCGTCCAGTGGTTTCTTTTAAGGTGTTTTCCGTGTATTCTTTCAAGTCCGGTTCTTCTTCCCAGAGTTTAATCATTTCGGTGTAGTTGGCAAAAGAAGTCACACAGAAAGAAAAAAGATTATCAACCCCTTCTTGATAATGAGCCAGGGAAAAGTTGCGGGCGGCAATTACCATTTGTGTTTCCAAATTGGATACATCCCCGTGATATCCGATAGCCCCACAGGAGGTATGTCCGGGTGCTTCCCGCAAATCGATACCCAAATCGTTTTTCAAGATTTTATAAGCAACCCCTTCTGAATAAGGCGCCGTACTTTGGAGGAAACAACTACGGAAGCAACCCCACAATTTTCCACCAGGGTCATCAATACTGGGGATGTCTTTCTGATGTTTTTCCCAAGCTTGGTTTTTTCCTGTTCGTTTCATCTGGTTTTCTCCTCAATTGGGTTGGTTTTTTGATCACCCGTAGGACATTTATTAATCATGGCTGTTGATAGTTGGCTGTTAGGGACAGGGAACCCCCTCCCCTAGGATTGTTGCTGGGTCAATTATCTTGTATGACTATATTGCTATTTAGTAGTATAAGTTATTGAAAATATTTTGCAATCAGTAATTATACTCAATCTGGATTAGAGCTTATGCCAAAATCCAGATTGAGCTAATCCTGAATAAATAACTATTTGACTATTTGGTTGTAAAATCATAAAAAGTATTTATACTCTAGTTACCTGAATTCGGAAAATCTTCTCAACACCCAGAACCTATGGAAACATTACCTTCACTACAAATTGGTCAACACATTGCCCGTTACCCGATTATTCAGGGAGGCATGGGTATCCGTATTTCTGGAGCCAATCTCGCGGCTGCGGTGGCGAATGCAGGCGGAATTGGGGTGATCTCTGGGGTGGGTTTAGGGTTAAACTCTCCCTACTTTGACATCACCGAACCCAAGGCTGGACTCAGACGAGAACAATTTTTTGAGGCGAATCGATTAGCGCTGATTGATGAAATCAACAAAGCTCGCCAACTGAGTCCCCATGGCATTATTGGTGTTAATGTGATGGTGGTGGCACGAGATTATGAAACTCTAGTTCGTACAGCAGCCAGCCAAGGGGTTAACTTAATCATTTCCGGTGCGGGTTTGCCTCTGCATTTGCCGGAATACACCGCCGACTATCCAGAGGTAGCCCTCGTCCCCATCATTTCCAGCGCTCGTGCGGCTAAAGTTATTTGTCGGAAATGGGAACGCCAATATAAACGGCTACCGGATGCTTTTGTCGTGGAAAATCCCAATACCGCAGGAGGACACCTGGGGGCTAAATATGAGGAACTCAACGACCCACAATTGAATCCAGACCAGGTGATTCCTGAATTAGTCAATTATTTAGAAACCGAACTCGGTCAACCCATTCCGGTGATTGCAGCCGGAGGCGTTTGGGATCACTCAGATATTATTAGAATGTTAGAGTTAGGAGCCACAGGAGTCCAGATTGGCACTCGGTTTATTACTACAGATGAATGTGATGCCGATATTCGGTATAAAGAATTTCACCTGCACGCCCAACCGGAAGATGTGATGGTGGTTTCGAGTCCGGTGGGATTACCCGGACGAGCGCTGCGAAACCCCTTTGTCGAAAAGGTGATGTCCGGTGTGGCGACCGTTGAAAAACGCTGTCTGTTAAACTGTCTCCAAGTTTGCCGTCACCGAGAAGCTGGAGAACTTTATTGTATTGTTCGAGCGTTGGATAAAGCCGCACGGGGAGACGTGGAAAATGGTTTAGTGTTTTCCGGTAGTAATGCTGGACGCAGCCAACGGATTATGCCTGTGGCTGAGTTGATGGCGGAGTTAGTGAGTTAAGCGAGTCGGGTTTTATATCCTGATCTAATTCAGTGTGGCAATGAGGGCATGAATGCCCTCTGGTTGATAAATTTTTGCTAAAAGTAATATCAAATCTAATTCTCTGTAAGCTATAGTGCTACGCATAGGGAGTGTTTGACATTTATGAATTCTCAAACCCTTTCACTTCTTACTGTTCCCTGTTCCCAGTTAAGCTGTTCCCTCTTCAAGTAGCGCTATAGAGCTTACTTAATAGTCCGTAATAAATAGAGCAATACGAAGGTTTTTACAATTACTTTACAGTTTTGATTTTTATTTTACAATATCTTGATTGATTGCTTCAAATTAAGCTGTTATCTTAAATTCAAGATGAGTTAAAAATTAAAAAACTCTCACTCCCAAAACGGTAACAAGTATTTCATTGACCTATTTATACGTCAATCAAAACCCTACAGGTGCTCGGCAATCTACATTTGTATTATTCA
This sequence comes from Planktothrix mougeotii LEGE 06226, assembly GCF_015207485.1. Classification (NCBI taxonomy): domain Bacteria; kingdom Bacillati; phylum Cyanobacteriota; class Cyanophyceae; order Oscillatoriales; family Microcoleaceae; genus Planktothrix; species Planktothrix mougeotii. The sequence goes on along the minus strand of NZ_JADEWU010000020.1, from coordinate 44,499 downwards.
TTCTGGAATTTCCAATATTATCAGAGGAGAATTGCGATGAAAACTAGAATTTTGATGGCATTATTAACCGCCACAACAGCTTTTACAGGTTTATTCTTAGGTGCTGAATCTGCTTCTGCATTTACCATCAAAGGCAGAAGTGAAGCCCCTGTTGACATCCAGAATATCTTGCCAGAATTAAAAGACTTTGTGGGCAAAGAAGCTCGGTATCTAGCACCGGAAACAATTGGCGCACAGACGATTGATCTGGACTCAATCAAACTCAAATATGACCATAATGTTAACGTTTATTTTATAGGGGAGACAGCCGGAGGATATCGGAATCAATTAGACTTCATTACTTGGAAAGATGGCAAGGTTCTGCAAAATCAAACTAAAATTTTTGGAGACACCTCTTGCAGCAAGGCTGAACAATATACCCTAGCCAACTATAAAGATTTCTGTGCTAATCCCAATGATCCTTTAGCCAATAAAAGCCAACAAGATAGCCCTTTAAACGTGGGTGACTTTGCTGAACTCGGCAATTTTAAAGCGGGTACGGTATTCGACTTCCGCTTAGTTTCCAACGCTATTAACGGTGGTATTCCTGGTAAGGGTCTCACAGGAGTCTTCGGTGTTGACGAAGCGACAAACCCGGACAAACTGCAACACGTTATGGCTTACTATTACAAAGATTTGCTGATTTTTGGCTATGAAGATTTATGGGGCGGTGGCGACAAAGACTATAACGATGTGGTGTTTGCCATTGACTTTGGTAAAGGTAATGCACGGAATGTTCCGGGTGTATCAGTCCCAGAACCCTCTAGCGCAGCAGCCCTGATGGGTATCGCTGGTTTAGTTGGATTCGGGAGTCGCCGTCGTCAAGGGAAATCATAGGTTAATGAGAATCCCCGGACTGTTTCATGCTTGACTGTTGACTGTTGACGGTTGGCTATTAACCGTTAACAGACAACAAACAACAGACAACAAATTCAAATCATTAACTTAAATAATAAAACCGTTAATCCAGCCATAAATAACAAATGAGGTAGGTTACTCATCAGTCTTTGTATCCCCGTTACTTCTTCACCTTGTTTAGTAATTCTCAGTAGAGGATAAGGGCTAAAAACCATTGCTGAAAGTAGGGTTACGCCTTGGAGAAATTGCGCCACATCTAAACTCCACGTTAGAGTAGGTAATCCTGCCCCACTATATCCTAAAGAACGAGCTAATACGGGGAGAATTTGTCCGGCTTCGGTCATAAAAGCAGGAACGTAGTGGGCTAAATTGGCAGCCAAAACAAACGGGAGATAGGCGTAAATAATGGTTAAATAATTGGGTTGTTCGGGATCAAATAAACGAGCGATCGCATGAGTTCCATAAGTTAAAATAGTTGGAATACTGAGTAATGCTAAAGTGATGGGTAAACTGGTTAGAAAATGATCAGCATCGACAGGCAGATTTTCCCATCCCAACCAACCTAAAATAGTCTGGGAATGGTGCATAAACACACCCCCAAATAATAGTAATAACAGCGCCACTTCTGCCCAAAAACCCTGATGATCATCTAATAAATCCGATGCAGGAAAGCGTAAATTTAACTGTCCTGAGCGATTGGGACAAGCTTTCAAACAATCCATACAAAGCATACAATCGCGGTTATCTTGCAATTGGGCGGGATGGGAGTAAAGCGGACAACCTTTACTCGCTTGTCCTTCATTGGGTAAGGCATCAGCAAAGTTCAGTGGTGTTTCCGTACTGCCTTTATAACAGCCAAAGGTATTACACTGACTCCCACAAACTTGCTGAGTTGATCGCAATTCCGTGATCGACAGTTTGGCAAACATCCCATTCATACCCCCGATGGGACAGAGATAACGACACCATAACCGACGTTCATAAATTAAACTAAAAATAACTGCCCCAGCCGTAATTGTTAATAATAACCAAGCAGAAAGATAGGCATGATGGGGCAAATCCCACAGTTTTTCCCACAGATAAATGATGACAAACCCGGCAAATAAAATCCATGCCCCCCAACGGTTTAACCATTGAGTTTTCCAGGTGAGTTGTTGACGGGGAAATAACCACAGGGAAAGCTGGCGCATCCATTCACCCATAATCATAAATGGGCAGATCGCACACCAAAATCGCCCCACAAACGCGAATAAAAATAAATAACCGGGCCACCACCAAGCCCAAAATAAGTTGAGGGTAATACTGCTATCTCGTGATTGGGAACCGATAAAACCTAAAATTGTAACGGGGATGAAAATTGCCATCATCACGATCCAGATTCCTTCGGGATACCAGCGACTCAGCAACAATTTCCGCAGCCCCGGAACATGGGTAAGCAAATCAATCCGAAAGGCATTTTTCCTAGATTCTACCGACCATAAAGCTTGTTCTGGAATCACCGATTGTCCGATGGGAGTCATCATCACAGCCCGGTGCAATATTTCGGCTAATTCTGCTAAATTCCCCGGATATTCGTAACTAATCAAACGGCGCAAATCGGCTTGATCAAGTTGTAGCAGGGGGCGATTTTGTTCCCGACAAAATTGATTCAGAAAGTATTCGGAAAATTCGATAATATCAGCTTTGCGTTGGGGTAAAGTTAATAGCTTAATTGAAATAATTTCAATATCGGGAAAAATTAGTTTGTTGGCAGAAGCAAAAATTAAACGCACCCAAGATTGAACGGGTTGAGGCGGTTCGTGAGATAATTGATGGTGGTCTAATATTCCATGATTGGGGATAATTAATCCTGTTTTCAGATAGTGAATTAACCGAGTGCGATCGCCTTCACTTAAAACCTGAACGTTATCAAGTAATAAAGTTCCCTGTTCTAATAATTCCAGAATACCCGGTTGATTGCCCGTTCTGCCAAACAAGACATCGGTATTGAGTCGGCCATCGGCGGTATGGGGAAGTTCAGCACAATCTAATTCAGCAAAGGGTCGGTCGGCTAATTGCGATCGCAGGTGGATCAATCCCGCTAAAAAGGTTTTTCCGCTACCCGGTTGGGCTTGAAACACCACAGGCGTTAACGTAGAGGCAGCTTGATCGATTTTTTGAGCGAGTTTTTGGGTGGCTTTGCTATGACCCAGAATCATTTCCCCGGTAGGAATATCTTGGATGTAGGGTTGCAAGCCTCGAATGCGTTCTTCTTCCCAAGCAATGCGGCTGGCAAGATCATCTAAGTCTCGCATCAACAGGGCATGGAGCACTTGTTGAATAGCAGGATAGTCTATCACCAATTCCAAAAACTGGTTTTGGGGTAAAAACAGGATTTCACTGGCTGTCAGGGCGATCGCACTGCTATGGTACGTTCCATCGGAACTCGCTACCAGGGTATAGCCAAATAAATCTCCAGGGTGGCGATCGCGGATCGACAATTTACCAATAGCCGACTGTTGAAAGATTTCCACCTTTCCCAGCTTGAGCAAATATAGCCCGATGGGAGTTTGGCCTTCTCGATAAATCAGACTTCCGGCTTCGACTTGGAAGCGATAAAACCATTGGGAAATTGCTTGCATCGCGCTTTCTGGCAGGCTTTCCCAGATGCGCTGACCTCCCAACCAACGGATATATTCTGCGATCACCTGTTCATCGATCACAACGGTTTGATCTGGAGCGATGGGTGAGGGTAAAGGTTGGTCTAGGGCGGGTGGCATTGAGTGAGATGGGAAGATACTCGTTAACTCGATCGAGTTCATAAAACCAGTTTCCCTCTATTCAGCGAGCAATGCTTTGATGTGAAATGTCTGGCATTCTACTATTTAGTATACCCGAAAATTTTTTATCCTTTCAGTAGCTGATGACACAATTTATCAAGATTTGGCTAGCTTTATTAAAAAATTACTTTAGGTTTTAATTGGGCGGTGAGCTAAAAAGCATTCTTCTGTGAAACAAGAATCTCCCGTCACAGCGTCAGCTTGACTGGAGAGTATCAAAAATGCCAAATTCTAAGCGAGTACCAACTTGACAGCCTACGCAGCGTCCAACAAACTGATGCCACAAAAAAGCGATGGCTTTCATTCCCGTACAGTGGTTGGCACCGATGATTTGCACCTGATATTGGGTTAAGGTTTCTGCCGTTGCTTGCAGGCGTTCTCTACTGGCATTTAACAGGTGCATTCCCCCAATTACAGCATAAACTTTTTCTTTTCCAGTCAGTTTTGTAATATAGTTTAAGGTGTTAATAACTCCGGCATGAGCGCACCCTAAAATCACAACTAAACCTTCGGGTGCGTCAATAAATAATGCTTGATCATCTAAGATTAAATCAACTTGATTATGCTGGGAATCTTGCCAAAAATTACCCCCAGTATCTTCCCAAGAATTAACCCTAGGAATTGTACCAGTTACGAAGACTCCAGGGATAATTTCTGTGGGTTGATCCGTCCAAATTAATTGACGAAATTTCTGGGTTAGGAGTTCTTTATCCTGAATTGGAGAACCAATTTCTCCTCGATTACTAAATTTGGGTTGCAGTGCTGATGGATGTAGGAATAATTGGGTATAATTACATTCTTCTAATACTTTGATTAAACCCCCAGCATGATCGTAATGACCATGACTGAGGACAACAGCATCTAAATTTTGTAAGTTAATTCCCAACTGTTTAGCATTGTGTTGTAATACTAACCCCTGTCCGGTATCGAATAAAATTCTGGACTCACCAGCTTCTATTAAATAAGATAGTCCGTGTTCTCCCAATAACCCTCTACCGGAGGCGGTATTTTCCACTAAAACGGTGAGTACAAACGATGTTTTCATAGCATTAGTAAATGGGTTTATTCTGATCTGGTGCGCTCCTCTAATTGATGCCAGTGGATCTTTGGGTTTGACGTTTGGGGGTAAGATTAAACCTGATAATTTCTAGTTTAAACTAACAGATATCTTGGGAATTAATTAAAGACTAAAAGTCTGGTGGATTGGGATCTGTTTGGAAACATCAAGTAATCACTAAAAATTGCGATTACAACCTTGACCTTGACCTTGACCTCGACCTTGACCTCGACCTTGACCTCGACCTTGACCGCCACAAGGTTGAGTTTGACAACGCTCAAAGGCGGGTAAATGCCTTTCCTGAGAGACTTGACGCAGTTGGGTAAAAGCGGCTTTTAAATCGGGTTGGGTAACAAATGTTAAAAAATTATCATACATTTTAACATTAGCAATTTCCGCTTCTACTCCCATTTGGCAAGCTTCTTTTAAGGTATTAGGTGCGGAAATCTGACCTGGAAACGTATCATTAGGAACAGCCATTCCATACTGAGCAAATAGATTTCTCCAAAGATTGGCGTGGTTATTTTCGGCTTGCACAATATTGCTAAACGGACGAACAGCCCCAAATTTTTCGATCACGGCGTTATAAAAGGCTCTAGCGCGATATTCATCATTAATCGCGTCAATCATAGCTTGTTGAGTCTTAGCATCTAAAGCAGTTTGAGAAAGTGCTTTTGAAGGGAAAAAGCTGGGAAAAATCATGCTATTGCTAATCAGAATGATTCCTGCTATTAATCCCTGAAAAGCTGTGCTTAGATTGTTTTTGATTGGTTTATAGTTGTTCATTGATTTACTCCTATCAAATACCGAATCAGTCCTTTTAAAGAGCGCCAGTCAAGAATAACGTGAAGCATCGTTACAACTAACGCCAACAAACTGATAAAAAAATGGATATCACCCCATTCGTGGCGACTTAATCCTAACAAAAAGGCAATCCTACCTGCCCCTTGTCCATGAGGTGCAAACCATAAGATAAAACCTGTAAGTGCGACCAAACTCCAACTGATTAGGAGTGCTAAAGCCACAACCCCTCGCATATAAATTCTGGGGTTAATTCTGCGTTTACGTTTCATATAACCGTAGGGGCGGAGTTACCCCGCCCGCGCATCAGTAATCAGTCAACCCTCAAGTTCACAATCCCAATTTAGCTAAAACAGGTTTAGGGGAAACAATATGCTTATTCATGCCCAATTTTCCGGGTTTCATTCCTAAAGCAAGTCCGATAATTTCGGTGATATATAAAATTGGTAAATTGTAAGAAACATTGTATTTCTTCTCAATATCTGGCTGACGAAGTTCAAGGTTAGTATCACACAACGGACAAGCTAAAACAATACAATCAGCCCCTAGAGATTTTGCTTCATCTAAGAGTTTTTTAGTTAGGTCAAAAGCGACATCCTGTTGAGACACTAAAATCGGCCCCCCGCAACATTTTGTTTTTGAGCGAAAATCAACAACTTCCGCCCCACAAATTTCAGACAATCTATCCATTGATGTCGGAAAAACTGGCGAATCCCAACCTGTGATATCTGCGGGTCGAGTTAACAAACACCCATAATAACAGGCAACTTTTAAACCCGTTAATGGCCGTTTAATTCGGGAGGCAATATCGATATCATTAACTAACACATCGACAACATTTCTAATTCGGATATTATAGTCAGAAACATCAATCCCCATTTCCGACATAATCGCCATAATTCTATCTTTTTCGGTGGGTTCTTTTAATGCCTTAAGTGCTCTGGCTGACTTGTTGTAACACCCCGAACAAGACGCTAATAAATCGAGATTTTGTTTTTGAGCTAAAGCGACATTTCTTGCCGCCATTGCCATCCCTACATCGTGAGAAACTCCAGCAGCAACAGATCCCCCACAACAAGACCAATCTTTGAGTTCCTCTAGCTCAATTCCGAGTTCCTCCATCACAACTTGGGTTGAGATATCAAACTCTTTAGCAGTGGTATGGAGACTGCATCCAGGGTAGTAAGAATATTTCATTTTTGATCCGCCTTTTCTAATGCTTCACTAAAGGTTTTAGGGTCTTTGATTTTTGCAGGAAACGGTGACATTTTCCCTTTCAGGGTTAATTTAATGCCCAATTCTGCTTGATCAATCATGGCTTGTAAACCGCCATATTTCTGCATTAATTCTGGTTCAAACAGAATGCCTCGTTTCTGCACTAACTCAACAAAAATTTGATTAAAACGAGTTGAATTGTTCTCAATTCCTTCGCGAATGGCGATCGCTTTTACCGCTTCAATTACATCAGAAGGACGCACCCCACGGGGACATCGGGAGGTACAAATATAACAAGAACTACACATCCACAAAGCGTTACTTTTAAGTACCTTCTCCCACTCCCCTCGTTGTGTCATTAAAATGAGAGTTCGAGGGGACATATCCATCTGGTCAATATTGGTACAGCCCCCGCTACAAGTCCCACACTGCATACAAGCCGCGATCGCAGCCCCGTTTCCCCCTTCAGCAACCACTTTTTTAACAAAATTGGAGTTCATTTTATCGCCGTCGAGTTGGCGATCCGCTTTCAACCCAAAGACAAATTTTTTCGCTTTTGTTGCCATGATTTTTTCCTCTTTTATTTGAGAGATGTTGCCATTTCTGTGATTAATTGTCCATTCAAATTCGTTTCAGAATCTTGGGAAGAACGAGCAACAAAACTGGCAATTTCTGCGGCGGCGGAGCGACCATCGGTAATCGATTCCATAATGGCTTTTGGCCCCGTTGCGGCTCCCGCTAGAAAAATACCTTCACGGGTTGAGCAATTATTAGAATATTGTTGATGGGCGGTGGCATAAAAGCGATCGCATCCTAATTTTAAATCGGCTATTTCTGCTAACTCTGGGTTGCCTTCCATTCCCACCATTAACACTAACAAATCAACGCTTAATCGCATCGGTTTTGCCGTTAAGGTATCTTCTAAACGCAGTAATAAATTGCCATCTTTTTTCTCACTCGCTTCCGACAACCGACCCCGTAAAAATTGCACCCCATATTGTTCTTGAGAGGTGCGGTAAAGTTCCTCATAACCGCGACCAAAGACCCGAATATCCATATAAAGGCAGTAAACATCACAATCAGGATGTTGTTCTTTAATTTCAATAGCCTGCTTAATCGTATTTGTACAACAAACGCGAGAGCAGTAATTATTATTCACCTTTTCATCACGAGATCCAACACAATGAATCATCGCTATTTTTTGGGGAATTTGTCCTGACCGAGTTTTAATATTTTGCGCCTTCAGCATCAAATCAAGTTCCACTGAAGTGATGCAATTATCATAAATTCCATAGCCGTATTCTTCCTTCAATCTGGCATCAAAATGCTTATATCCGGTTGAAACTAAAATTGCTGCGGCTTCAAGATTTTCTCCCGTTGATGTTGTGACTTGAAAGTTGGGGGCAGACCCTTGAATTTGAGTTATGGTTGTATCGGTTAAAATTCGAGTTTTCCCTAACTCAGCTTTCAGATTAGCCGTAATTTCTGAAGCGTCCGTAAAATCAGGAAACACTTTATACCACTTGTTTAAATGTCCGCCGATTTCGGCTTGTTTTTCAATTAAAACCACCTCATAACCAAAGTCTTGAAGTTTTCCAGCCGCCGCTAATCCCGCAGGGCCACCACCAATAATTACCACAGGTTTGTTCATGTTTCTTCCCTTTTTTTAGAAAATAAAATTCAATAGGCATGATAACTGATAACTGATAACTGATTAAAACGGTCTTCTCCGTTCTTCAAAGGTTTTAGATTGGTCGTAAGGAATGCCAATTTTATTTAATAAGGGTTCAATGGGAACAACTTTGGCATTTAATCCACAATCTTTAAATGGATCGTATCCTAACATCAAACCTGTGAGTTGAGCATAGTCGAGAATACTAACATTAAATTCTTCTTCCAAGACTTCTTTAATGGTTCCTTGTTCGGCATCTAAAAACACCGTACACCCCGGACAATTGGTTAAAATTAAATTACAATCGGGATGGGTTTCTTTGAGACTTTTCATTTTTTTATAAACGCTACTAGCGGTATAGTCTCGATTTTCAGGAAATGCACATTGACGAAAACCCATGCCGCAGCAATGTCTTCTTTCTGGATAGTCAACAATTTCCGCGCCGAATGCTTCTAATAACCCGACTAAAACTTGAGGAAATTCTGATCCCCCCATGCACTCACCCGGAAAGATTTTGCCATAATGACAGCCAATATGATCAACTGCTTTAATTCCTTTTAAACTATATTTAGCTTTTTCTGCTAATTTATGGCGATTGGCAAAAAACACATCAGACGCATGAACTACAGACGGTCTACCCCCAGAAACATGAGGAACCCAAAATTCACGTCCTGTGGTTTCTTTTAACATTTTTTCTGTATATTCTCGTAACTCTGGTTCTTCTTCCCAAAGTTGAATCATTTCAGTGTAGTTCGCAAAAGAAGTTACACAAAATGAGAAGAGATTATCGACTCCTAATTCATCATGGGCAACGGAAAAATTACGAGCCGCAACCACCATTTGGGTTTCCAGATTAGTCACATCTCCGTGATAGCCAATTGCCCCACAAGAAGTATGTCCAGCAGCTTCGCGTAAATCAATTCCTAAGTCATTTTTTAAGATTTTATAGGCAATTCCTTCTGTATAGGGGGCAGCACTTTGCAGAAAACAACTGCGGAAACATCCCCATACATTCCCACCGGGTTCATCAACGGTTGGAACGTGCTTTTGATGTTTTTCCCAAGCTAAATTTTGTCTAGCTACTTTCATTGTGTTTTTTCCTTTTTTATTGATGTCAATTTTTAATCTTTGATGGATGCTAATTTAGGAATTAACCGGGCAAATTACCGCTCTCATATTCTGGCTATTGTCTGCATTATAGTAAGAGCAGCCATCGGGTTTTGAGTCAGAGAAAAGCCCATCGGCAAGTCGTTTGTAGATACGTTACTGATCCCTCCTATATTAGATGAAGCAAAGGGCTGGTTTTGGGCAGTAAAACTATTATCAATATTCAGATAACTCTGCTCAACTGCTGATAACCCAGTGCTGTTAATTTGACTTGACGAACCCAAGACAAAATTTGCTGCATAAGCTGAGTTACCCCCACCATTGCTAACGAAGCTTTGATTGCTTCCACCTCCAGTTAGAGGGTCATCTATTATTGTTTCCTGAATCTGATTCGTTAAATTATTAGAGGTATTAGAGGAGTTCGTATTAACAGTTTCGCCAGTCAAGTTTGAAGTAAATGCACTCAGATGATTATTTGATCCCTTCAAAAGTTGTTCATATACCTTTTGAATATCAGCGTTATCTGTTTGGGCAATTCGCTCTTGTAAATCTGCAATATCAGTCTCCTCAATCAACACTCCTACCTGTAAGGCTGCCGTTAGGGATTGACTGCCTTGGGCAATCAGATTATTGTACAATTGTTGTAAATCTGGATTGACAAAAACACCGATCAGATTATCACCTACTGGATCTTCAATTTGATAGTTATTGAGCAGGGTTTCTATCTGATTCTCATGACTGTCTTCGCTATTGGCGATGTTGTTAAAAATAGACAATCCCCACTGTTCATACAGGGTGACGTAGACATCATGCGCCAGTTTTTCTTCTTCGCGCATATAGAGGAGTCCTTCCGTTTCAGAGGCATCCAGACTGTTATTGACGCTACTAAAATTATTAACTGTCTGCATAATTTTTCTCCTGATTTATTCTCCCATCTCGTAGTTTCTGCTATCAGCCGTTTCTACCCAATTTTCCCAATATTTTTCAACTTCTTCTTTGCTACCGAGTTTCTTTTCCATGCCTTTTTCAACAGCATCCATTAACTCAAGTGCCCCAGTTGCTTGATAAATTGCCCGCAATTCATCCATGTCTTTTTCGGGTATCATGCGGTGGGAACCTGCACTATTTTCTAAGTTCATGGGAACATCCCACCACTCTCGCATTTCTGCCATGTGTTCGTAATAGTATTCCCAGTTTTCTCCGAGTTCAGGAAAGTGGGCCGGGGTGATATTTTCTGCCACTAAGGTATAACCTCGTGTGAGCATATTTTCCCCAAAGACTCGTTTAGCAAATAATTGTTGTCTGCCTTTTTCGGACTCTGCAAAATAACCATAACGAACTGAAAGCCGACGCAAAGCCAGAATGACTTGGGCGGTGCTGTTACCTCTGGGACATCGAGGTTTACAGGAGAAACATTGTCCGCAAAACCAGATTTTATCAGATTTAAGTAACTCTATAAGGGAGTCTTCTTCTTCCAGATGGCAAATGTTCATCACTTCTCTCGGAGAGTAGTCATAAACCTCGGCGGCTGGACAAACCGCAGTACAGATGCCACAGTTCAGGCAGGCATTCATCCCGTGTTGGTATTGAATGTCTTGTTTAAGTTCGTTAACTAGCTTGCCCATCAGCCAAACCCTCCGATGCGATTTTTTTAACTAGCTGATCAAATATTTATATTCTTATATAGTTATATAAAATACACAAAATGTCAATCAGTAAATATACTTAATTCAGAAGTAGGAAAAGGTAGGAGTCGATTGATCTATGAGCAATGGCATAGCAAAAAGTTAGATCAATCTGCTCCTACCGCCTGATTTTAGGAATAGAACACTTCTTAAGACGAATCAGATTAATCTGTAACAACTGGTTTTGGTTTTTAAACCTAATTTATTTTATTATAATATTCTCAGTTTGTCAATTCAAAAAATCTAAAATTTTGATGGCATATTTAGCAAAAAATCACCCTAAAAAAAACTGATTTTTAGGGTGATTTTTCTATATTTTGAGATCATCAAGGGTGCATAATCTTAAGCTTACGCACCCTAAGAGGTTATTTTTTCCACTGCATAAATTTAATGTACTCTCCCTCAAATCGATCTCCCGTGAGCATTCGATTCCAATAAATCCAGGGTAAAGCGGTAACTTTCATTGTCCACATAATTGCCCGTTCTTTAACCGGATTGAGGGGGAAACTGGATAGAACTGTGGTATTATAACCATTAAATTCTGCCATAATAGTCCGATCATACCCGGTAATTAAGGGACAACAAGTATAACCATCATATTGACTGATTAACGGTTTTGAAACCATCAAAGCGAGTAAATTTTTAGCAACAACGGGTGCTTGTTTGCGAATAGCGGCGGCGGTTTTAGAAGTGGGTAAAGAGGAAGCATCACCTAAACTAAAAACATTCGGATATCGCTTATGTTGCAAGGTATAAGCATCGACATCAACCCAACCATAGGAATTATTGGGAATAGCTAAAGGACTATGTTTAATAAAGTCCGGTGCACTTTGGGGCGGAGCAACGTGAATCATATCATAGGGATAACTGACTTGATCAATTACATTGCCATTGTTATCCAAAATATCGAAAAGGGCTGTTTTCGTTTCAGCAATAATCGCTTTTAAATTATGCCGGAACTGAACATTAATCTCTCGTTCTTTAACAACATTTTCTAACAGATGAGAATATTCAGGAACAGAAAACATCCGATTTCCGGGGGAAAAAAACATCACGTTGGTTCGTTGACGAACTCCCCATTTTAGACGGAAAGTGTCATCGGCCATGTACATGACTTTTTGAGGTGCACCCCCACATTTAATCGGAGTATTCGGAAAGGTAAATAAAGCATTCCCACCTTTAAAATTACGAATCAATTCCCAAGTATAGGGTGCATACCGAGGAGAATAATTCGTGGTGACACCCTCTTTTCCTAACGCTTCTTTGAGTCCTGAAATCAGATGCCAATCAATTTGAATACCCGGACAAACAATTAAATAATCATATCGAATCTGGAAACCCGCTTGAGTTAAAACTTGATTGTTATCTGGGTCTAAGTGAATGACTTTATCTTTGATCCAAGTGGCATCTTGAGGAATAACATCTCGTTGATTTCTAACAGTATCTTGAATCTGGAAGACACCCCCTCCCGTCAATGTCCAACCCGGTTGATAATAGTGTTTATCGGAAGGATCAATAATAGCAATATCGAGGGAATGATTCTGATTAAAAAGTAGAGATGCGGTTGTAATTCCGGCGGCACCTGCTCCGATAATCACGATTTGATAATTTAAGGTTTTAGTAACCGTTGGAAGTGTCACTTTATCAGAAATTTCGGCGGGTTTGATTGTGGATGTAACCATGTTGAGTGTTGTTGTGTGAGAAGAGTTGTTGTTAGTGAAAATCAATCCATAAATGCTGTTAATTGCATCAGGAATCACCGGACTGTTTCTAAAACTTGTCCGGCTGCTTTCCAACCTTGAATACTAGGAGGAAATCCTCGAACATTCTGATAGCCTAAAAGTTCTAATGCCATCACGCCCATTGCTGTCCGATAACCTGTTGTACAATACAAAACCACAGGACGATCTTTAGGAATTTGATCGATATTTTGAGTTAAGGATCTTAAGGGAATGTTGATGGCAGTTGGAATATGACCGAAAGCATATTCAGAAGGTTCTCGAACATCAATTAAAACCAGATCACCTTGTTGTATCAGATTTTGAAGATCCTGAATCTTCATGATTGCATAATATCGGGGAGGAATTTCTTCCAAAAAATGAGTGATCACTGGGTTCAAATTTTCCGGTGCATTAACCGGCTCTCCTAAATCAAAAGAACTGGCTAAGGCAGGTACAGGCTTAAACAGTAAGATAGGAGAAAGGAGCAACCCAATTAGCAAAAATAATAATAATAATTTTTGCCTGATTTTACCGAGATTTCCAAACATAAACATATCCATTCTGTAACAGCTAAATCTCAAAGCCTGGAAATAAAAATTAAAATAGAAATTAGGCTCTATTTAACCTTTAATACCTAGCTTTTTAGAGGCAAAATTATGAACCATTGCCTCTATCGTTCTCTGGGTTTATTGAGATGTATGGCTAGTAAAATATTCTTCAGTAAACGCTTTAATTGAACAGTTAGGCTTGTGTTCAAGACCTAATTCTTGATGACGTTTTAAATAGTCTTCTTCTGTCCAATTATATTCACTGGCTAAGGTCAAGAGGGTTAACACTCCCGCACGCAAACCCGATGCACAACGAACATAAATAGGTTGAGATGCGGTATTTAAAGCTTGGTTAAAGGTTTGCAGTACGTCTGCGTTGAGGTTAGGAGGAGAAACAGGAATACTAATATAATTAAATCCCAGTTTTTCCACCTCTTCAGCTTGCATTTTTTTGCCTTCTTGGGGTGTACATAAATCAATGATGGTACTGTACCCTTGTTCAGCAATCTCTTGCAGTTCTTCGGGGGAAGATAAATTCCCAATGGCTAAGGATGATGTAACAGTTTGAAACATGATGTGATCCGATGGTTATTATTGTTAGAATGGCACTAGAAACTGGGTTGATAACCCAATTTTTTTTACCAATCCGATTTCTATTGCTGTTGTTAAACCCACCAAGGTTTAGCTTGGGTTCGGGGATCTAATTCTGTCCAGGGAGAAATCCAAATTTGGTTATTTTTAACCGCAACATGAACTAATTTCAACGGTAAAGGTGCTGGCCCTCGTAAAACTGAACCATCGGCACTATAACGGGAACCATGGCAAGGACATTGAAATTGTTGATCAACAGAATTCCAAGGAAAAGTACACCCTAAATGGGTACAATTATTGACAATTCCCATCGGATTTAAACCGCTATTTTCTTCAACAATCAAATAGGTTGGATCTCCCGCTAAACCCGCAACTAAAGCACGAGTTCCAGGGGCTTCGGCTAAAATTTGGCTAGCAGGAATGGGATTTCCTAAGATATCTTTTGCCAAAATTGCCCCATCTTCTCCGCTTTCTACCGGAGGAAGAATATATTCAACTACAGGATAAAGAACGGCTCCCGCAGTGGTCGCAACAACTGCACCTGTCAAAAAATTCAGGAGTTGACGACGGGACAAAGAAGGAGTTTCCAGAGGTAGGCTATTTTCCATTAAAGTTCAGTTAGGAGAAAAACCGACTTCTCGTTTAAATCTGAAGAAGCCGGGGATTAAAAAAGGGAAAGCAAGACGCGGTTAGAAGGAATCAAAACCGACAGTTCAGACGTGGATCACTTCAATGCCAAAGTTGGCACTGTTGATCGCCTCGGCGTTTATAAGTGCTGAAACCTGCAAGGAATAAAAGTTAGGACTTACACACAGTACCCAAGAAATCAGGTTTCTGGCTATTTTTCAGGATGGAAACTTGATTTTCGCTCCAGAAACCCGGCTTCTGCATCAGCCCATTGGGTAAGTCCTAGAGTTAGAGGATAAATATGCAGGTATATTAATATTGCCATTTAGTTATATGATTGTCAAGATAATTATAAATTTTTTTATAAATCCATCTTTCTATAAAACTATATGGTAGGATAGTGGTGTTGCTATTTCCCCCCAAGGAGTGAAAAACCATGCTCTTTCGCCAACTGTTCGACCCAGAAACCAGTACCTATACTTATCTAATTGCGGACGAAACAACTCAAGAGGCGGTTTTAGTTGATCCTGTGTTAGAGCAAGTAGAACGAGATATCACCCTATTAGAACAATTAGGATTGACCTTGCGTTATTGTTTAGAAACCCATGTTCATGCGGATCATATTACCGGAACTGGAAAACTCAGAGAACGCACCGGATGTTTAGGAATTGTTCCCGAAAACGCCATTGTTAATTGTGCTGATCGCTTGATTAAAGATGGGGAGATTTTAGAAATTGGGGCTGTTAAAATTCAAGCGATCGCAACCTTGGGACATACCGATAGTCACATGGCGTATTTAGTCAATGGGGAGCGATTATTAACTGGAGATTCCTTATTAATTCGAGGCTGTGGACGTACCGATTTTCAAAGTGGAAATGCGGGATTACTCTACGATCATATCACTCAAAAATTATTTACTCTGCCCGATCAAACAGCCGTTTATCCCGGTCATGATTATCAAGGAAGAACGGTTTCAACCATTGGAGAAGAAAAACAATTTAATCCTCGGTTTGTGGGCAAAGATCGAAACAGCTTTATTGAGATGATGAATAACTTAAATCTACCCAACCCGAAAAAAATTGCTGAAGCAGTTCCGGCGAATCAACTCTGTGGAAATCAAGCCTAAAGCAAGATAGTCTGCAAACCTGATTAAATGAATGATTCCCGATGTAATTACCTGACATAAAATATGGCTAACTTTATTACTGACCAATTACAATCAATTGATGCTGAAACCTTAAAACAATGGCTTGATCAGGATGAAATTACCCTGATTGATGTTCGAGAACCATCTGAACACGCAGGAGAACATATTTTTGGGTCAATTTCCATACCTTTATCAACCTTTGACCCCTTAAATTTACCTGTGAATGGCTCAAAACCCTTTGTTTTTTATTGCCAAACCAGCAACCGCAGTAGCCAAGCGGCTCAAAAATTGTTTGCTTTTGGGTTTAAACAGGTCATGCACCTACAAGGGGGATTAAACAGTTGGAAACAAGCCGGATATCCTACGATTGTCAATAAAAATGCCCCCATTAGCATGATGAGACAGGTACAAATTGTTGCAGGTTCCTTAGTCTTAATTGGCACCTTATTAGGCACATTTGTTTCTCCCAATTTTCTATTTTTAAGTGGATTTGTGGGTGCTGGATTACTGTTTGCCGGAATTACCAATACTTGCATGATGGCACAATTATTAGCAAAATTACCTTATAATCAGCGTGTTTAAATTGGCATCAATGCAACAATATTTTCCGATTTTAAACTGGGGATTAAATTACAAACGAACAGATTTAACCGGAGATTTAACCGCCGGAATTATTGTCGCTAGTTTATTAATTCCCCAGGGAATGGCTTATGCAATGCTGGCAGGTTTACCCCCAGAAGTTGGGCTCTATGCCAGCATTTTTCCTCAAATTGTTTATGCCTGTTTAGGAACCGCTTCCATGCTGTCGGTGGCTCCGGTGGCGGTCGATTCTTTAATGGTCGCAACGGCGGTTAGTGCGATCGCCAAAGAAAACACACCGGAATATTGGGGATATGCCTTAACCTTAGCGTTATTAGTCGGAATTATTGAACTTTTAATCGGAATTTTCCGGTTAGGATTTGTCGCTAATTTCCTCAGCCAAGCGGTAATTTCTGGCTTTATTAGTGCCGCCGCTATTCTGATTGGATTTAGCCAAGTTAAACATCTATTGGGAATTAAAATTCCTCAAACTGAATCGTTTTTAAGTACCGTTACTGCTATTTTTCAGGAAAGTCCTCATCTCAACGGAATTACGTTGACATTAGGAATAATTAGTTTAGTCTTATTACTCTATTTTAATCGAGGTTTAGGACAATATCTCAAATCCAAAGGAGTTCAGGAATCAATTATTATTCCCCTCACCAAAAGTGGGCCGTTAATGGTGGTGATCGGGAGTTCAATTTTAGTCTGGTTATTCCATTTAGATCAAATTTTTGGGGTGAAAGTGGTGGGAGAAATTCCTAAAGGGTTTCCGCCTTTGACTCTCCCTAATTTAGATCTAAACCATCTGCAATTATTAGGAACCTCCGCCTTAGCCATTAGTTTTGTTGGCTTTATGGAAGCGTTTTCAGTAGGGCAATTTTTAGCCAGTAAACAACGCAAAAAAGTTGAAGCCAATCAAGAATTAATTGCCTTGGGAGCCTCAAATATTACCGCCTCATTCACGGGAGGCTATCCTATCACCGGAGGTTTAAGTCGTTCTGTTGTCAACTTTTCCGCCGGAGCAAATACCGGGTTAGCATCAGTGATTACAGCCGTATTCCTGATGTTAACGGTTTTGTTTTTAACGCCTTTATTCTATTATTTACCTCAAACCAGTTTAGCCGCCATTATTTTAGTTGCGGTTGGCAATCTCCTGGACTTTCCGACGCTAAAACGGTTATGGCAATATAATAAACTGGATGCAATTACCTGGTGCGGTACGTTTGTTGCGGTTCTGTTTACCCGTGCAGAACAAGGAATTATGATTGGGGTTTTGATTTCTCTGCTATTACATTTAGTCCGAACCAGTAAACCCCATATTGCCATTGTTGGAAGGGTGGGAAATACAGAACATTTTCGCAATATTCTCCGTCATCCGGTGGTAACTTGCCCCCATATTTTAGCGGTGCGCGTGGATGAAAGTTTATATTTTGTGAATACCAAATATTTAGAAAACTATTTATTAAAGCTGGTAACAGAACAAAAGGAAGTTGAGTATTTGCTCTTGGTTTGTAGCGGAATTAACTTAATTGATGGCAGTGCTTTAGAAACCCTTCAAAGTTTGATTGATGATTTAAGGGGAATGGGAATTGAGTTTTATTTATCTGAAGTCAAAGGCCCGGTTTTTGATCAATTAGAAAAAGTTGGGTTTGTGGATAAATTAGGACGCGATCGCATTTTCTTAAGCACAGACCAAGCCATGAAAGAATTATCTCAACGAGTTTCAAATTCAGCCCAATCATAATATTTTAAGGGGTATAAAGGGTTGGAAAACCCAACCCCTACAATAAAATAGGGTAACCTCTCCGGTTCTTTGTTACCTAAAGATGAGATAATTTAATCGTCTTGTCTGAATCAGGATTTTTATGCACGATTCTAGTGTAAAATCACCGACCCGTAATTTTTCCCTCCTGGCTCCTGTACCTGAAATTCATTTGATTTCTGCTCAGGAGGTCTGTGAACAGGAGGGAAAAGTAGCCTTTGGAAGCCGTGAATTTGAAGTGTTTCGCAAAATTGACCTAGATCGTAATGAACGCCCTGTGAAGGTGTTAATTTATGCCTCTGAACAAGAAAATCGCTCCTTTATTCCTAAAGTCACCTGGCAAGGATTATATATTGGTCATAGTGATTCGAGGCGCGGTCGCCATCCCCAAGGCATGAAATATCGTCCAGCAACGGCAGCAAATGATGCCTTAGATGCCGCGATTTTTTGGGAAGTCACCGATCTCAGACCCTTAGAAATTCCGGTCAATATTTCTAACTTCAAAGGATTAGGAAAAAAAGAACCTTTTGCCTCCCGATTTGTGCCGGAAAAACCTTTAATCATTCAATACTTTTAAGAGATTAATGAATCAAAAACGATCAACTCCTTGATTAACTCGGATTATAACCTTACTTAGTCTTGTTAACCCGACGACTAATCCCCTCCCCTTTAAGTTTTGGAAGACCTGCCCTTGCCCATAAAACACCGATTTGGACACAAATTAGACCGACTACGGCACTCCCGAAAAAATAAAGAAACATCGTCTGGGTATCTCCTTGGGCTAAGAAACCATTGGCTTCTAAACCGTAGGTAGAAAAGGTCGTATAGGAACCGCAGAAACCGTTTGTCGTCATTAGTCGCAGTTCAGGTGTGATCTGTCGAATATTCTCAATCGCTAGAGTCAAAATATAAGCAATTAATAAACAACCGGTCGCATTAATCAAAAATGTACCGTAAAAGCCAAAATTTTTTCCAAAAATTGCTTGGGTGGCTTCAGTTAAATAAAAACGACTTAATGCACCAAAAATAGCCCCAATTGCCATAGACAGAGCATAACGTCCTTTCAAAAACTCCATGTTTTTCCCTAAAATTAGTTGTGTTCAGTTTATACGAGATCAATCTCAACTTTTGTTTATGAAGAAGGTACAATAATATTAGCGATCGCAACGCCTATGATCACCGCTATCAAACCCAAAATTGCACTTCCAGCCCAATAAAAAGCGGTCGCAACGGTTTGTTTATTCCGCCAGAGACTTAGAGTATCAAACCCGTAGGTTGAAAATGTGGTGTAAGACCCTAAAAATCCAGTTCTAATGAGTAAATCTAATTCTTTGGGATAGCCTGTAATTCCTTTGGAAATTGTAAAAAAGAAACCTACAGCTAAACATCCCGTTAAATTAATAATAAATGTTCCATAGGGAAATTGGGTTCCGAATTTAGCTTTTGTCCATTCGGTCAGTTGATACCGAGATAGTGCCCCTGGTACTGCTCCTGCTGCGATCGCTAAAACGTTAGTTAGGTCTGACATGATTAGAATTGATCCTTTGCTTGATGGCAGTCGGTTTTCTAATAATACTAATGTACTATCACTCCCTACAACCCTCAACAGACAACAGACAACAGACAACAGACAACAGACCATAAAAAAGAGAGAGTCGCTTTGGCAACTCTCCCTACCATCAGGGTGCATCTACATACCATAATATAACGTTTTTAGGGTGGGGGGTCAACCCCCCTATTTAAAGATTGTGTAAAAAATTTACAATTATTGTTAAAGTTCTGTAAATCAGGGAACAGGGAATGGGGAACAGCCAATGGTCAATGGTCAATGGTCAATACCTTTACTTTTGCAAAGCTTAACGGAGTTATAGGTTTTTTAATAAATCTTTACGATTAATCCGTGTAACAATAGAGAACAAGTTAAAAAATCATAATCAATTATCTAGGGAGGTCATGAATGGTAGCCCTCACTGACCGTGTAAAACAAAATCGTTTAACCATTGAAGTTAAAGACATTGCTGCTGATACCACGGCAATACGTTCCCTAGATTGGGATCGGGAAAGATTTGACATAGAATTTGGTCTGCAAAACGGTACAACCTATAATTCCTTTATCATTCGCGGGGAAAAACTAGCCCTCGTTGATACATCCCACACTAAGTTTCGCCAACTGTATTTAGATACGCTGAAGGGATTAATTAATCCTGCGGATATTGACTATTTAATTATTAGTCATACTGAACCCGATCATAGTGGCTTAGTTAAAGATGTCCTAGAACTTGCGCCTAACGCTACGGTGGTGGGGGCAAAAGTGGCGATTCAATTTTTAGAAAATTTAACCCATACGCCCTTTCAAAGTAAATTAGTCAAAAATGGCGATACTTTAGATTTAGGAAATGATCATGTTTTAGAATTTGTTTCCGCCCCGAATTTGCATTGGCCGGATACCATTTTTAGTTATGATCGCAAAAGCCAAACGTTATTTACCTGTGATGCGTTTGGAATGCACTATTGTTCTGATCACACCTACGATGAAAGTTTAGCCGATATTGAACCGGATTTTCGCTTTTATTATGAGTGTTTAATGGCTCCTAATGCCCGTTCGGTGATTAATGCCATGAAACGCATGGAACCGTTAGGAGAAATTACCACCATTGCCACCGGACACGGCCCTTTATTACGGCATAATTTAAAAGAATTAACCGGACGTTATTGGACATGGAGTCACGAACAAACGAAATCGGAAACCAGCGTCGCGGTGTTTTATTTCTCCGATTATGGGTATAGCGATCGCCTTTCCCAAGCCATTGCTCACGGGATTACCAAAACAGGTGTGGCGGTAGAAATGATGGATTTACGCACGGCTGACCCGCCAGAAGTGCGCGAATTAGTGATGAGTTCTGCGGGATTTGTAATTGGAATGCCACCTGTTTCGGGGGTCAATTCTGAACTGGCAGAAGAAGCGATTAATACGATTATTGCATCGGCTCATAATAAACAAGCTTACGGTTTATATGAGTCAGGAGGGGGTAATGATTTATCAATTTATCCGTTGCAAGTTAAACTCAATGATGCCGGATTAAAACAATCTTTTCCTGCAATTCGGATTACAGAAACGCCCCACGATACCACCTATCAAACCTGTGATGAAGCGGGAACAGATATCGGACAATGGTTAAGTCGGGATAAAACCGTTAAGCAGATGAAATCCCTGGATACAAACTTAGATAAAGCGATGGGACGCTTAAGCGGTGGGTTGTATATTATTACGGCTCAAAAAGGAGAAGTGAGCAGTGCGATGTTAGCCTCTTGGGTGACTCAAGCAAGTTTTCAACCGTTAGGATTAACCATTGCAGTCGCTAAAGATCGGGCTATTGAAGCATTAATGCAAGTGGATGATCAATTTGTACTCAATGTTTTAGCGGAAAATAATTATCAAAAATTAATGCGACACTTCTTAAAACGATTTGCTCCGGGAGCCGATCGATTTGAAGGAGTTAACACCCAAACCGCTAACAATGGCAGTCCGATTTTAACAGAATCCTTGGCGTATTTAGAATGTCAAGTTCAAAGTCGGATGGAGTTAAGTGATCACTGGATTGTTTACGCTACTGTTGATAATGGACGGGTCAGTGATCCTGATGTGCTACCTGCGGTTCATCATCGTAAAGTCGGTAATCATTATTAACCTGAATTAGATCCCCCCTAACCCCCCTTAAAAAAGGGGGAACTGGAATCTCAAAATTAACCTGAATTAGATCCCCCTAACCCCCCTTAAAAAAGGGGGAACCGGAATCTCAAAATCAACCTGATTCAGGGGGATATTTAACACTGAGGAAAGAGCAAAAAATTTTTTAATCCAGAATTATGCCTAATCAAAAACCGCGTGATGTTCAAGTTTTTTTAATTGGAAATGATACAAAAGTTGTGCGATCGCGCACTTGGGATCGATTAAAATTTGAAGTGGAATATTCTCTGCAACGGGGAACAACGGCAAATAGTTATATTATTGAAGCCGAGCAAACTGCAATTATTGATCCGCCAGGAGAATCCTTTACCCAAAATTATATTGAAGCGTTACAAAGTCGCTTAAATTTAGAACAGTTGAATTATATTATTTTGGGCCACTTTAATGCTAACCGGGGGGCAACATTAAAGGCTTTATTAACATTATCACCCCAGGCAACATTCGTTTGCTCTAATCCTGCTGCGTTAGCCTTACGAGAATATTTTGAAGATGAAAACTTAAAGATTTTGACCATCAAGGGGGAAGAAACTTTAGATTTAGGTAAAGGTCATCAATTACAGTTTATTTTAACCCCAACTCCTCGCTGGCCCGATGAAATTTTAACCTATGATCCGGCTACGGAAATTTTGTTTTCCGATAAACTATTTGGGGCACACGTTTGCGGCGATCAAGTGTTTGATGAAGGATGGTCAGTGTATAACGATGATCGACGGTTTTATTATGACTGTCTTCATGCCGCCCAAGCTAAACAAGTGCTCTCGACTCTCGATAAAATTAAAGACTTACCTGGCATTAAATTCTATGCAACAGGTCATGGGCCGTTAGTGAAATATGGCATGACTGAACTAACCAATTTATATCAACAATGGAGTGAAAAACAAAAATCTAATGAATTAAATGTGGCATTAATCTATGCTTCAGCCTATGGAAATACGGCGACCGTTGCCCAAGCGATCGCTAAGGGTTTAACTAAATCCGATGTGGCTGTAGAATTAATTAATTGTGAATATGCCAAATCTTCAGAAATTCAAGAAGCTTTAGAAAAATGTGATGGATTTATTATTGGTTCACCCACATTAGGGGGTCATGCACCGACACAAGTTCAAACCGCTTTAGGAGTGATTTTAAATACAGCTTCTACGAATAAATTAGCGGGAGTATTTGGGTCGTATGGATGGAGTGGAGAAGCCATTGATTTGTTAGAAGGTCGCTTGAAAGATGCCGGTTATAAATTTGGTTTTGAACCCATTCGGGTGAAATTTGCCCCCACCGATGTCACGTTACAAATGTGTAAAGAAGCGGCGGTTGATTTTGCTCAAACCCTCAAACGCACGCAAAAACGGCGGGCTTTTCGTCCTACTGCGACTTCATCAGGGGCTGATCGCACCGCCCAAGCCATAGGGCGTATCGTGGGTTCGTTGTGTGTCGTCTCCGGTCGTCGAGGCGAGGTGTGCAGCGCCATGTTAGCCTCCTGGGTATCCCAAGCCACCTTTAACCCTCCGGGGTTTACCGTCGCTGTGGCGAAGGATCGAGCTTTGGAACCTTTAACCCATATTGGAGATCAATTTGTTTTGAATATTTTGCAGGAAGGAAAACAACTGCGAAAACATTTTCTAAAACGATATGAACCCGGAGAAGATCGGTTTGTTGGCATCGAAACAGAAGAAGCATCAAATGGTTGTTTGATCTTAAAAGATGCCTTAGCTTATCTGGAATGTGAGGTTAAAAATCGGATGGAATGTGGTGATCATTGGGTGATTTATGCCACAGTTAATAATGGTCATTTATTACATCCAGAAGGCGTTACGGCTGTTCATTATCGCAAAACAGGAACACAGTATTAAGCAAAAATCAAACTTTTGTTAATGACTAGCCAGCAAAACAGGCAAGATGCTTGTTTGCTGGCTCAAAAAATACCGATTAGCTATTACCTATTGCCCCTAATAATGCAAGAATTTCCCCAATATGAATTATCTAATATATTTTCTCTCCTCCCCCGTCGCAACCAACTCTATGAGGTGTTGAAAATTTTTAAACGTTTGGGACAAATTGCAATTCAGTCAAACCAAGATTAGAAAAAACTATGAACATTCAACGCCCGGAAACATGGCCGACAACGGTTGAAGAGGCGATGGTAATTCAAAACCAACTTAAATCCTTAGTTCGGACAACCGATGAATTAGAAACGGTTAAATATGTGGCTGGGGTTGATGTGGGATTTAAACAGAATTATACCATTTCTCAAGCAGCAGTGGCGGTCTTAAGTTTTCCTGATTTAAGTGTACAAGAAACTGCGATCGCTCAACGTTCAACCACCTTTCCTTATATTCCTGGGTTTTTATCATTTCGAGAAGTTCCTGTAATTTTAGATGTCTTAGAAAAATTAACAATAACCCCTGATTTAATCATCTGTGATGGTCAAGGAATTGCCCATCCTAGACGGTTTGGGTTAGCTTGTCATTTAGGGGTATTAATTGATCAACCGACCATTGGGGCGGCGAAATCTTTATTAATTGGAAAACATGATGATCTCCCGGCTGAAAAAGGCAGTTGGACACCGCTACAGGATAAAGGAGAAATTATCGGTGCAGTCTTACGTTCCAGAACTAATGTTAGACCCCTTTATATTTCCCCTGGTCATCGGATTAGTTTAGAAACCTCTATTGATTATGTGTTAAAGTGTATTACTCAATATCGTTTACCTGAAACCACCCGATGGGCGGATAAATTAGCTTCTCATACTTAATTTTTATTATACAGCCATTCGCTCATTTAATCTATTGATTTTAAAGAATATTTAAGATATTTTAACCCTAACCAAGCCAACCCGCAACCGATTATATAATAGGGGAAATCCCACCCGGAAAATGTTGTTCCCAGTAATAACCGACCCAATAAGGTTGCACGAATCACTTCTAAAAAAGGCGGTTTCCAGAGTTGTGCAAATTCCAAAATAGAAGTAACAATAAAAACCCAAAATGCAACCCATCCGGGGGATAAAATAGGATTAATTAAAATAACTAAAAGCACCCAAAACATTTCATAAAATACCCCACCCATAGAATTATTTAGCCATACATCAAACGGCCCCTTATAAAATTTACTGGCTAATCCAATGGGAATTAAAGCAATTAAACTGATTAAAATAATTTGTTGATATTGCTTGATCTTCATAATTAAAAGCACTTTTTTAGATTCAGGTTGTTGTTGGGCTTTAACAGGAAATTTAGGGGCTAAAGCCCAACAATAAACTATTTAATTTTAACGCCTCGAATGGAATAATCCAGTAATTCCATTGGGTGCATTAACGGAATATCCTTTCCTTGTAATTGTAAATGCTTTTTAATTTGTAACGAACAACCCGGATTTGCAGACGCAATTAATTCCGCCCCCGTATTCGTTAAATTTTCCACTTTTTGTTGTCCTAATTCCTCAGCAACTTCCGGTTGTAATAAATTATAAACTCCCGCACTTCCACAGCATAAAGCCGCATCGAGGGGTTCTCGTAAATTTACCCCTGGAATTTGTTGCAGAAGTTGACGAGGTTGGACACTAATTTTTTGTCCATGTAATAAATGACAAGCATCTTGATAAACTAAGGTTAAGTCTCCTGTTTCTGTTAAGGGATGCAGGGTTTTTGTTAAACCAATTTCGGCTAAAAATTCCTGTACATCTTTCACTTTTGCTGCAAATTCTTCAGATTGTTCTCGATATTGAGGATCATCTTTCAAGATATGTCCATATTCTTTTAAAGTATGACCACATCCCGCCGCATTAATAATAATCGCATCCACATTGGTTCCCGAAAATCGATCAATCATTTGTTTAATTAACGTATGAGATTGTTCTGTTTGTCCTTGATGTTCAGGTAACGCCCCACAACAGCCTTGATTTCTGGGAATTACAACTTCACACCCATTAGCGGTTAAAACTCTCACCGTTGCTTCATTAACCGGATTAAAAAATAATCGTTGAACACAACCTAAAATCACCCCAACTCGATAACGTTTTTCCCCTTGGGCGGGAATAATAACCGGGAAATCCTCTCGAAACGCCTCAGCAGTAATTTCAGGTAAAATAGATTCCATTGCGGCTAAACGAGGAGAAATTTTGGGTAATAAACCCGTTGTTCTCACAATTTTTTGTACTCCTAATTTTTGATAGATGAAAAGCGGAATTAAAAACGCTCTTAAACGGTTGGGATAGGGAAATAAATTAAAGATTAAGGCGCGAATTAAACGGTCTGGTAAACTGCGAGGTACATTTCGTTCAATTTGGGGACGAGTGGCGGTAATTAATTGATCATATTTAACCCCAGAGGGACAAGTTGTAACGCAGGCTAAACAGCCTAAACAGCTATCAAAATGTTGGGCGGTTGTTTCTCCTAAAGACGCATCATTTTTAGAAATCGCATCCATTAAATAAATTCGTCCCCTAGGAGAGTCCATTTCTGTTCCTAACACTCGATAACTGGGACAAGTGGATAAACAAAATCCACAGTGAACGCAGGTACTAATAAAATTGGGATTAGGCGGATTGATTGAGTCAAACCCTGGAATTTCCTCCGAGGTTAAATGGGGGTTTTGTCCTAAAAAATTACTGTCTTTTGCCGGAATTAATTCAGATTCAGCAACAAAGTCAGAGGTTGGCATTTTAACAAAATTCTCCTATGATTATAGATCAATTAAATTCCACCGACAAAGCGATTAGGGCTAAACTGATTTTGAGGATCAAATTGTTTTTTGATTTGGCGCATCAAATTTAACGCATTTCCTGAATATCCCCAAACTTCTAACTGTTGTTTTAACTCTAGGGGTGCTTTTAAAAGGGATAAAAATCCGCCTTGAGATTCGCACGAATGTCTTAAGTTTAACAAGGTTTCTGAAGAAACGCTTTCAAACCGTAAAACTCCTAAACCAACTCCAGCATGAATAACGCCTAGGGTTTGACATTGTATCAAGGTTTTAACCGCAGAGGTGGGGGTAATGCCAATTTTACAAAGAATAGAAGTGTTAGATTCAGATTGCCAAATTTGCTGTTTTAATTGTTGCCATAAATTTGCCTCATCAACGTCAAAATATATCGCTTTTAACCCTAATTTTTCTCCCAGTTCCATTAATCGTTGACTTTGTTGTTGTACACTTTCAGGAATACTTTGAAACTGAACAACTAAACCGATATGATCTCCCAATCCTAATACTTTTGAAAGATTAGTAGAGATTAAATCCACCGCAACGGGAGTTAAAGCCGAGGATAATAAGGTTTGGTTGACTTGGGTAATTGCTTCCGGTTCTCCGGTTAAAATAACGGTTCCTGAAGATTCCGCTTGGGGATAAACTCGTAGGGTAATTTGGCTAATTATTCCCAAGGTTCCATAGGAACCTGTGAATAATTTCATTAAGTCATAACCGGCTACATTTTTAACAACTCGACCTCCCGCTTTAGCGATTTTCCCATCATAACGAACAATAGAAATCCCCAAAATCATATCGCGGATACTGCGATAACGTTGTCGTAGAGAACCTGTATCACCTGTGGCAATAATTCCCCCAATTGTTGCTCGTTCTGGATAGGTGGGATCGAATCCTAAAAATTGGTTTTTTTGATCTAAAATAGCTTTTAATTCGGAAAATTTCATTCCCGCTTCTACTGTAACTGTTAAATCTCCAACGGCGTGTTCAATCAGTTGATTCATTCGTTCTGTACTAACGGCAAAATCAACAGATTTAATCAATCCTCCCCAATTAATTTTACTACAAGAACCACAGGGTAAAATGCTCAATTTCTCTTGATGAATATAGGCAATGACTTGAGCTAATTCATCTTGAGTTTGAGGATAAATAATCCCTTGAAGCGTTGTTTCGGGTGCAAGGGATTGTATGATCTGTTGTTGTCGCAGGGGTTCGATTTCGTCCCAAGGTTGGACATTAGCTTCCCCTACGATTTTCTCGAATTCCTGTCGGTTTTTAAGGTCGGTGGTAGAAATCACGTTGATTCAAAACAATAGATTGATTTGAGCAAAAATTAAGTTATAACTATTCTAGCAGCGAATAGAGAATAGGGAACCGATCAGGAAAAATAAACTTTAAGCAGTCAGCCGTCATTATTTTGAGGAGAAAGTTATGGAATTTAAGGATATTATCGCATTAATCCATCCTGTATTGGCGGTGGGTTTTGTGTTTCCCCTGATTGGCATTTCTGTCTATATGGCATGGCAAACTCGTCAACGTCGTCTCTCCCGTTTTGATCAAGAGAATAAAAGTAAAATTCCGGCTATTGTCGGACAAGAACATTTAAAAATCGGTCGGTGGTTAACGGGTTCAATCGTGGGAATTACCTTAATTGCTTTAGCCTATTCTATTTATTTTAAAGGTATTTTTAAGGATTTATCGCTAGAAAAAATACCTCAAGCTAGTTTTATTGTTTTAATGTTTATATTTACACTCATTTCTCTAATTTTACTCTATCGATCTAAACCCAATCAACCTCTTTGGCGAGGAATTTTTGCCACCTTAACGGGAATGGGAATTGTCGTGATAGGATGCCAAGATGGAGTTTTTAGACGAGGGTACGAGTGGCAATTTTCTCATTATTATTATGGGGTAGCAGCAGCCTTATTAATGATTTTTTCCTTAGCGATTGTACCCGATATTTATAAATCCAATCGCTGGAGAATAACCCATACCATTCTCAATTGTATCGCTTTATTATTATTTTTAGGTCAAGGCATGACGGGAACGAGAGATTTATTAGAAATTCCCCTAAGTTGGCAACAACAACATCTCTATCAATGTAATTGGAATCAAAGAACTTGTCCTCAACCGCCTAAAAGTTAAGGATTAGAATTTTGCCCCCCAAAACCCTCTAATTTTTGAGGGTATCCGTTGGTTTTATTTTCGGCAATTTGTCGGATTATTGTTTGCAATTCAGGAGATAATTCTAAGGGAACACTTCCCCGAATATTGACATCTCGTTGCGGAAAGGGAATCTCGATCTTATATTGTCTAAAAAGGGATTCTATTTGAAAATAAAGATCACTTTTAATTATAAACTGACGGCTAGGTTTAGAGATCCAAACTCTTAATTCAAAATTCAGTGAATTGTCTCCAAAACCTTTAAATAAAACTTGAGGAGAGGGAATAGATAAAACTTCAGAATTCGCTTTTGCTGCTGATAATAATAAATCTTTGACAATTTCTACACTCGACTTATAGGCAACCCCCACAGATAAGCGTAAACCGGAAATGGGATTGTCATGATGCCAATTAATCAGTTCTGATTCTAAGAAACGAGAATTTGGGACAATAATAGAGACTTGATCTAAAGTTTTAATCACCGTACTTCGAGCACCAATTCGTTCGACCGTACCCATATAATCCCCCACTTCTACAAAATCTCCGACTTGAATAGGACGTTCAAATAACAAAACTAAACCACTGCCAAAATTTTTAGCAATATCTTGAAATCCAAACCCAATTCCAATCCCTAATGCACTGGCTAAAATCGTTAAAGAACTTAAATCTAACCCCCAAACTTGCAATAAAACAATTGTTCCCAAGGAAATAAACCCATATCGAAAAATCACCGCAACCACTTCTTGAGCACCTCGACTAATGCGGGTGGCATTTAAAACACGAGATTGTAAAAGGTCGGTGATGACTTTAGCAAAAACGATTAATCCCCAAACTAAACTCACTAAAATTAATAAGTCAGGAATAGAATAAGACGCTTTATTAATGGTAATCAGTTTAGAAGTTAAGGTTGAAATTAAGGTTCCCGTTAATCGATAACTTAAAATCCGAGTAAACGGAAATTGATTGGTCAGATAGAGAATGATAGCTGTCCATAATCCTAATCTTGTACCTGCCAGAGTTAAACTTAAAAATAACTCTATATTTTGGGGTTTATTTCCTGATGAAGAGGATTCAGGAGTAGACTTAATAAATAATTGAAAAAATCGTCGGAGTGAGTGATGCCAAAACCAACCCAATCCCCAATGAAATAAGCCTCCAAAGAACAGCACTAAAATGGTTTTCAAGGTTGCTTTTTTTAGGAAATCAAGACTGCGTTCTTTCCTCGCTTCCTTAACCGCTTCTTGAATTTCAGAACGCCAGATTTGAGCTTGATCTTCAGGAAGATTTGGCTTTTGTGTATCTTCTTGAGTCACTGTCAGTAAATAGGAATTATTCAGCCAAAGGGTGGGTTGTTCATTGATGGGTTTAACTTTAACTTCTATGGGTTCTGTTGATATTGCCGCTTGTTGTAATTTGGTACTAATCATTTCTGCTCGTTCTTGAGCGGTCAAATTTTCGGCTCCACTGACTTTAAAAATGGCTCGTCCGTCTAAGGTTACGCCAGCAATATTAGATTGAAATAAGGGTTGAAATTGTTCCTGTGCTGAGGCGGGAAACCCGAACAGATAAATCAGGCAGATCAACACAAGCAAAATTATTTTGCTGAAGTTATTTCTTAACATGATTTTAAGGTTTTTAAACGATTTTATCATTAAAATAGGTTAATAATCTACAAGAGATTAAACATGACTTGGGAAAGAATAAACAACATAAGTGTTACGTCCCTTGCTCTTGGCTTCATAAAGTGCTTGATCAGCTTGAATGACTAAACCCGTGGGTGATGTGTTTGGATTAGGATATTGACCCGAAATTCCAAAACTCAAGGTGATTTGTCGATAAATAGAAAAATGAGTGTGCAGAAGATGAAGTTGTTCAACTTCAAGCTGTATATTTTTAGTAACTTGTATGGCACCGTCTAGGGGAGTCTCAGGTAGTATAATAACAAATTCTTCACCCCCATAACGGAACACAGCATCCCCAGGACGTTTAACCGCACGATTAATGGCATGGCCAACTTGTTTCAGACAGAGATCTCCGGCGGGATGACCATAGGTATCATTATAAGTTTTAAAATAGTCTAAATCACACAAAATTAAGGAAATGAATTGTTTGTTTCTAGCCATTTGTCGCCAAGAACGAGGCAACTGATCATCAAAATAACGACGATTTCCTAAGCCGGTTAAGCTGTCAATAAATGCTAATTTTTGTAATTTAAAATTTGCTTCTTTTAAAGCATCCTCCGTTTGTATCCGTTGTTCAACTTCTAATTTTAATTGATAATTTCTTTCAAAGAGAGTTTGATTTTGGGATTTTAATTGATGATGAAGATGTCTAATCATCAGTTGAGTTTTAACTCTAACAATCACTTCTTCGGGTTGAAACGGTTTTTTGATATAGTCTACTGCTCCTTCTGAAAAACCTCTGACAATATCTTCAGGTTGATCATGAACACTAATCATTAAAATCGGAATACTATCGGTTTTGGGATGAGCTTTAATTTGACGACACAGTTCATAACCATTAATATCAGGAAGTTGAATATCTAATAAGATTAAATCGGGGATTTGAGTTTCAATAGTTGCTAAGGCAAGTTTACCATTAATTGCTTTTCTAACTCGATAACCTTGTTCCGATAAAATTGCTGCTAAAACTCGCAAATTATCGGGATAATCATCAATAATTAATATCTCACAGGAATTTAAAGGATTTTGATCGTTGTTCATTGCTTAGGGGATTGAATCGGATGAGTTAAATCAATAATTAGATCAAATCTAAAATTTAGCACCCATTCTTTAATCACTTGGGTCAAATCCAAAAATTCTCCGGGGATTTGATCAATTAATTTTAAAACTAAATCATCGCTACATTGAGTAGCTGCATAGTGTAATTCTTGAATGAAGGCCGGGGGTAACATCGCCAATTGAGTTGTTAAGGTAGAACTTACTGAAGATGTTGTCATTGTAGGTAATGCACAATTTGAATAAGGTTCTTGATACAAATATTCTACTCCTAAATGTTCGCGAATTTTCTCTAACAAAACTTCTTCTTTAAAAGGTTTACTAATCCAATCATTACATCCCGCACCGGAAATAGATTGTCGATCTTGTTCAAAAACAGAGGCAGTAATCGCTAAAATCGGAATGGCATTTTGCTGCTCTTGGCTGCGAATTTGACGAGCCGTAGCAAAACCATCGAGAATCGGTAATTGCATATCTAAACAAATTAAATCAGGTTGCCAACTTTGCCAAAGTGCTAAAGCTTCTTGACCATCACAGGCTTCTTGAACTTCAAAACCTATTTTTCCTAGTATTTTTACTAATAATGAACGGTTATCTGAATCATCATCCACAATTAAAATACGAGGCGGTTTTTGATCGGGTGCAAGATGAATGATTTGTTGCTGGATATGAGGAGATGATAGAGTGGGTTCTGTATCAATTTTGGCTTGAATTTCAAAGGTAAAAATTGACCCTTGATCTCGAATAGACTCTACTTTAATATCCCCCCCCATTAACTGGACAAAATGACGGCTAATGGGTAAGCCTAATCCTGTTCCTTGGCCTGATTGACGGCCCGCTTCAGTTTGAGAAAAGGCTTCAAATAATAAACAGAGTTCTTCGGGAGAAATCCCAACTCCTGTATCTTCAATTTTAAATTGAATCTGGATTTTGGGATTTTTGGATAAACCTTCTAAGACCGTAGAAAAATTGAACTGAGAGCAAAGTTCGGGATAATCACTATTCACCATACTATTGTGTAATTCAATAGAAGGTTCCTGTCCCGCTTTCTTTTCGGCACTCACACACAATTGAACGCGACCTTTTTCTGTAAATTTAATCGCATTTCCTAATAAATTTGCTAAGACTTGGCGTAATTTTCTTTCATCTGCGATAATATATTGAGGAACCGTAGGGGAAATTTCAAGTTCAAATAATAAGCCTTTACTTTCTGCTTTTAAGTGCAACATATCTTTAATATTATGAAGCAACATTAACAGATCAAATCGAGCTTCCATTAATGTTGTTTTTCCGGCTTCAATTTTAGAGAGTTCTAAAACATCATTAATTAAATCCAGTAAATGTTCTCCACTACGGTTAATAATTTCGATATGTTTGCGTTGTTCTAAGGACATGGAAAAATCTTTTTTTAAGATTTGGGCAAATCCTAAAATTGCATTCAACGGAGTTCGGAGTTCATGGCTCATATTGGCTAAAAATTCACTTTTAGCTGCATTGGCTGACTCTGCTGATTGTTTGGCAAGTTTCAATTCTTCTGTTTGCTGTTTAATCTTAGAAAAGAGTTGAGCTTGATGAACCGCTACCCCTAATTGACTGGCAATTTGTACGACCATTTGCATTTCTGTTTGTTCCCATTTGCGAAAATTTGTATTTTGATAGGCCGCTAACAAACCCCATAATTGATTCCCGCAAAAAATGGCAACGGTTAAATAAGATTTAGCTTGAAATCGTTCTAATAAATCAATATAACAAGGACTAAAATGGCTTTTATAAATATTCTCAACACATCGATAACTTACCCCTCGGCTGTAAACTCCCCCTTGGGTTTCCTGTAAGTAAGTATCTTGAACAATAATTTCGGAAATTTCAGTTAAGCGTTCAAACACACAATCCGAATTGGAAATAGCAGCTTGATTCATCACTAGATCATAATTTTGGGCTTTGACTAAGGGTATCCAACCCGATTCTACAGATTCAGCAACAAACTTTCCACTCCAGTCAGGATTAAACTGATAAATCACAACCCGATCACACTGTAATACCTTTCTTAATTCTGCGGTTGTGGCGTTAAAAATTGTATTTAAGTTTAAGGTTTGTCGCATTCGTTGAATGACACGAGCGCTGGTTTTTTCCCGTTTAATACTGTCTTGAAGTGCTAATTCCACTCGTCTTCGCTCTTGAATTTCCTTTTCTAATTGAGTTTTTTGTTGTTGTAACTGTTTTTGTTGTTGAACAATGGTGAGTTGATTTTTAACGCGAATAATAACATCTTCAATTTCAAAGGGTTTTGTAATATAGTCTACTCCTCCGACTTCAAATCCCCTAACTTTATCGTTAATTTCTGCTAAAGCGCTCAAAAAAATTACAGGAATATCACGGGTTTGGGGAGAAGCTTTTAATTGTTGGCAAACTTCATAACCCGTTAAACCGGGCATCATTACATCCAATAAAATCAGTTCGGGAGGATGATGATTCACCTGTTCTAATGCAGATTCTCCGTCTAAAGCACTGATCACGTCATATCCCACTTCCGTCAGAAAATGGCGCAGTAGTTCTAAATTTTCCAAAACATCATCGACAATCAGAATTTGGGGAGCCGGGGTTATATTTGCATAGTTCAACATAAGGTTTATGTTTTCCATCTTGATATGGCACGGTTCTGATCTTCTTGGTTTGAGCAAGAGCCTTCATTAACATAATAGGCTGCTGAAGCGATTGCTTCCCAGTTGAAATCAACCGTCGCCTGCTAATTATTGGGATTGAATCAGATCCCTAATGTTTGAGCTTGTTTGGATTACCTCATAATGCCCTCCATTAGTCATCTATCTCTGGAGAGATGAGTTCAGTTGAACACCCATTTACTACTAATCAAACTCATCTATTAAGGAAGATTCGCTAATGATTTAACTATCAACGTTAAAGTAGCGACTCCGTTGAATTCTTGTCTTCTTTCTAAAGGCTAAAGTTGTTAAAAGAAGAGCTTTGGAAAAAAGTGTGAAGTGCAGAGTGTAATAAAAATATTGTTGATTGATCTAAATGTCTCATGGAGATTCATCTCTCAACCATTTATCGGGGGTTTGGTGGTCACTCAAACCCCCAACCCACCTAAACTTTAGTCGCTTTGGGTGAACTTAAAACCTCAGTATTGCCCTGAGCGGATTTACCATTGCTGACTCCTTCTCCTTGGCGGGGTTGAATCACACCATAACCACCGTGATGAGAGCGCTTGTAGATCACATTAATTTCTTCAGTCTCGGCATTGCGGAACATATAGAAATCATGATCAATCAATTGAAGCTGTTCTAAAGCTTCATTAATCGTCATTGGAGGCATCGCAAAATATTTTGTGCGAACCACCTCTTGGGGCAATTCAGGAGAACGATTTCCAACCAAGTCTTCCACAACTGGATGTTCGTTAACCACTTCACCCGTTTTGGGTAGATTGTGGGTTTTATCCTGGCGTCTTTCTTTGTACTTCCGCAGTTGGCGAGCAATTTTGTCAGCGACTAGATCAATGCTGGCGTAAAGATTTTCACTACTTTCCTGAGCGCGAATCACAGTTCCGTTGGCATAAATTGTCACTTCTGCGGTTTGTTTTGGATTTATCCGAGGGTTCCGAGCAACTGACAAATGTACATCAACTTCCGTCGTCAATTGTTCAAAATGACTGACAGCTTTTGTAATCTTTTGATGTACATATTCGTGAATTGCAGTCGTAACTTCCAAATTTTTACCCTGGATAACAAGCTTCATAAAGCTCCCTCCCGCTCATAATATGGGCATAATCTCACCTTAACACTAACCCGATACCAAACTTCACCTGTTTAAAATCTTTTTGATCCTGTGACAAAACTTGACTTTTTTAAGTTAAGTTTTGTCAAAAACTGCTTGATTTTTTTCGGAATTTATTGTAGGGGGTTTTCCTTTCTCCTTAGCTGTGTTTTAAGTATTCTTACTTATTATATTAGCAGAAATGGGTTAATCTATACTATAGTTCACTGGTTTTTTTTACGGTTACTGTGCGTCCCCCTTGTCAAATTTATTACTTTAGTTCGGTTCCCTATACCGTGGCTTGGAACTGGCAACACTCTTTGGTTGAA
Source organism: Planktothrix mougeotii LEGE 06226 (assembly GCF_015207485.1). Classification (NCBI taxonomy): domain Bacteria; kingdom Bacillati; phylum Cyanobacteriota; class Cyanophyceae; order Oscillatoriales; family Microcoleaceae; genus Planktothrix; species Planktothrix mougeotii. Next base: position 8,828 of record NZ_JADEWU010000020.1, on the reverse strand, counting down.
GACCGAAAGCTCAACCCGGCTCTCGATGATGTGTTGATGCTTTTGGAACATCCCCCCGTCTATACCTTGGGGCAGGGCGCTGATCTACAATTTCTCAAGTTTGATCCCCTCAAGAGTCCGGTTGAACTGCATCGGGTGGAACGTGGGGGCGAAGTCACCTATCATTGTCCAGGGCAGTTGGTCGGGTATCCGATTTTAAATCTAAAACGCCATACCCCCGATTTACACTGGTATTTACGACAGTTAGAAGAAGTGTTAATCCAAGTGTTAAGATTTTATGAACTTCCGGGAGAACGAATTTCCGGTTTAACGGGGGTTTGGATCGGGGAAGTGAAGGTTGCCGCCGTCGGCATTAAAGTCAGTCGCTGGATTACCATGCACGGTTTTGCCTTGAATGTATGCCCTGATATGCAAGGGTTTGAAGCGATTGTTCCCTGTGGGATTGCCCATCGACCCGTCGGGAGTTTAGCCCAATTTATTCCCGGCATTACCATCGAACAAATACGCCCCCAAATTGCTCAAACCTTTGCTCAGATCTTTGAAGTAGAGTTGATTCCGCCTCAAGTCGAGTTGATTCCTACGGGAATAATTTAGTTGAGGTTGACAGATTCCTTCAAGTTGACTGGTCAGGGTCGAAAATCATGCTATAATTTAAGCTGGATTAGGTATCGGTAGCCCAGTTTATGCTGGAATCAGGAAAAATTTTTCTGTTTAGTGTAAGTCCTACTCGCTTACCTCCGAATTCCAATCTCTGCACACCACTCGATTTTAAGAGGTAAGTAATGACTATTTACGTTGGTAATCTTTCCTATAGCGTCACAGAACAAGATCTCACAGAAGTCTTTGCTGAGTACGGTAATGTTAAAAACGTCCAGCTTCCTATTGATCGGGAAACTCAACGCAAACGGGGTTTTGGCTTCGTGGAAATGGAAACAGATGCTCAAGAAACCAAAGCCATCGAAGAGTTAGATGGTGCTGAATGGATGGATCGCGTCCTGAAAGTGAATAAGGCCCGTCCTCGTGAAGAACGCAAACCCTCCAGAGGAGGCTGGGGCGGCGGCGGTAATTCTAACTATCGCGGTGGTCGTCAGTAAACCGTTTTAATTCTGATTAACCTGCTCTGAAGTCTTCTTCTGACCGGACAGGGAATTTCAACCCTGTCCCGATGCTGTCGGTGATTTTAGGGCAGCTTGTCCAACCCAATCAATTATTCAAGTGGGAGAATATGGAATGAGCCAAGTCGTTCTCGGTGAAACAGAACAATTAGAGTCCGCCCTACGTCGCTTTAAGCGGAAAGTTTCACAAGCTGGCATTTTTGCCGATCTGAAAAAAAATCGTCATTTTGAAACCCCCGGACAAAAACGCAAGCGGAAAGAGGTAGCTCGCCATAAAGAACGTCGTCGCCTTCGTAACCGTAGACAACAATTTCAAAATAGTGACTCCTAAAGGGAAAAACGGACGATACAGTGAGCCGATTTGGTTTGCTGTCTTGACTTCCTCCCTGACGCTTTAGTTTTTTCCTGGCCCCATACTGGGTTCTGGGCTGAGGACACGATTATCCTCCCAGGAGGTTCGTTCTGGGGGGAGAGAATGCCATAGGTGTTCAATGTGGTTCGCTGGCATGGTTAGATATAAAATATCCCCCGGTTGTAGTAAAAAGTTCAACAGTTCCCAACTGTGAATGGTTTGATAAGCGGTTTCAATATATAAAGGAACAAAATCTACTTTTCGGGCGACCTCTTGGACTCGTTTTCCACAAAACGGATGATTAGGAGTAATTAAGGTTCCTAACGCCACCCAAAGACTATCGGCGGTGATTCCACTTCCTAAAATCCGTCCGCCTAATGCTGCCGCCGCAAAGGCTGGAGCCGCAATTTCTGTTGTATTTAAGACCGCTTCAAAATCAAAAACTTGTTGCACCATCAAAGCAAAATGGGAATCATGGGTACGGGTAATCACTCGTAAACGCGGTGCTAATCCCCTCGCACTCAAGGCAATTTCTAAATTTCCTGTATCATCATTGGTAACGGCCAGTAACGCTTCGGCGGCTTCAACATTCACGCTTTTGAGGGTATTGGCTAAACTCGCATCTCCTTCAAAAACCGGGATTTTTAAGCCTTTGGCCGTGCTCATAAATCGACTGTTGGGATCACGTTCAATCACAACAACTTCATAGCCGCGTTGATATAAATGTTGAGCAATATTTAATCCTAATTCTCCTAAGCCACAAATAATATAATGATTGCGTTCAGGAACCCGTGTGGCGTTCACATAATCTTTTAACCGAGTCCCTAAAATAAAATCATTCAATAACGCATAACTAATTCCAACTACTCCCGTCCCGATTAACATCATCACGACGGTAAACAGTTTAATCGCCTCCGGGGAATGTTCAACTACTTGTTCATTTCCTCCGGCTCCGGTAATCATTCCCACAGAAAAATACAGAGAATCTACAAAAGAATAACTGGGGTCAGCGAAAATATAAGTTAAAGTCGCACCTAATATCGTCAGACATAAAATCAAGCTGACAATCAAAGCAGACTTGGCATATTGTTTAAATTTTTGTAGACCGCGTTTGAATTTTAAAAGTCGATATCCCAGATCTTTTTGAGTTTGACGAGTTTGGGGTTTAAGAGCTACAATTAAGCGATCGCCCACTTGCAGTTGTTGATCAGCCATCACCCCAGAAACTAAATCAATTTGATCTTTAAAAGGTAAATAATAAATTAACATTCGATTAGGTTCAGCCCATAAATCCCTCAAACTTTTTCCCAACCAAGGATGATCTTGATCAATTAACTCTTCATGAATCGGCCAAATTTGATTAAATAATTCCAGTTGTCCAATGGCTTGATTTCCCAAAGACGCAAAGGCAAATACAGGGGCGGCTAAAGCCGAAACACTCATGGTACTGTGATCAGATAACGTTTGATTTAGACGGGTTCCCAAATTAGTATTAAATAAACGATTAATAATCCGAATTTGAGGGTTTAAAATTCGCGCCTGCATTAAAATTGCTAAATTGATAGCTTCATCATTTCCTGCTAAAATTAAAGCATGAGCCGTTTTTACCCCAGCCGCTAATAAAGTGGAGGCGGATCGTAAATTTCCCACAATCACATCAGACCCTTCTTGGGGAATGGGTCGGTCACTCATTCCCACCACAATCGCCCCTTGTTGTTTCAAGAGTCTAAAAATCTGATATCCGGTGCGACCTAAGCTACAAACGATGATTCGAGGTTTCATAGGGATAGAAATTCATCAAGACGATCTCAAGCCAACGTTCTCAAAATTTAGCCATCACCCAAAATTATCAACGGTATTGTCACTCTCAGACTGTATCTAACAACACGAACTTTCACAGAAAAGCAATTTTAATCTTCATCTTCGCTAAAAACGGGCGGCCATAATTCATCAATCGGTAATTCCCAACCTGGAAATAATTCAGGAATAGTTAAAATATCCTCATTTCCCAGTACAATTGGTTCCTCTGTAGAACGATAAACCGTAACGGTTAACAAGTCAGGATCGATCAAAATCGCAACTTGCGCTCCTAATTCTAAGAATTTATTGAGCTTCTTTTTAATCGGATTAATGCGATCGCTTTGAGATTTAATTTCTACGACTAAATCAGGCACTAATTCAGCAAAATAACGCACACTTTGTCTGAGACGAGAAGCCCGAACAAAAGCAACATCAGGAGCTTTAAGATTAGTATCAGGAAGAATAAAACCGCCAGCAGAGTCAAAGATACGGCCTAAACGACGAGGTTTAACCCAATTTCCCAATAGTCTAATGAATTCGGCTCCAATTTCACTCGATATAATATCTGATGGCCCCATAATTTCAATCTTCCCCTCGACTAATTCTAACTGATAATCTAAACCAGCTTCCGAGAGTTTTTTTTGCACTTGCTCTAAGTCTTTTATCGTCATCAAAGACATGAGAATCATCTCCTATTACATTTTTTATTAATTTTGTCAGGATTGATCGAACTCGTATTAACTTGAGAGAGTCACCCACCCGACCATTCAAAAGATCGGGATTTTAATCTTCTTCATCTTCGGTAAAAACAGGCGGCCATAATTCATCAATCGGTAATTCCCAACCCGGAAACAATTCAGGAATAGTTAAAATATTCTCATTTCCCAGTACAATTGGTTCTTCTGTAGAACGATAAACCGTAACGGTTAACAAGTCAGGATCGATCAGAATCGCAACTTGCGCTCCTAATTCTAAGAATTTCTTGATCTTCTTTTTAATCAGATTGATGCGATCGCTTTGAGATTTAATTTCTACCACTAAATCAGGCACTAATTCAGCAAAATAACGCACACTTTGTCTGAGACGAGAAGCTCGAACAAAAGCAACATCAGGAGCTTTTAGGTTTGTATCAGGAAGAATAAAACCGCCAGCAGAGTCAAAGACACGACCTAAACGACGGGGATAAACCCAGTTCCCCAGCAAACGGCTGAAAGTTACTCCAATTTCACTAGAAACAATATCTGATGGCCCCATAATCTCAATTTTTCCCTCTACTAATTCTAACTGATAATCTAAACCAGCTTCTGAGAGGCTTTTTTGGACTTGCTCTAAGTCTTTTATCGTCATTAGAGACATGATCACAAGCTCCTATTGAATTTTTTGTTAACTTTGATTCTAACAAAAATGAACGATTTAAAGTCCTGTTAACGCATCAGTATTAGGATCAGGTAAAGGTTGTTGTTGAACATCCATATTAGACCAAGATTTTGAAGATGTTGAAGTTGCTTTCACGGATAAGCCAGAGGTAGGTTGTAACCGTCCTTGATCTTGTAATTTTACTAATTCTTCTTGATAAATTGCCATTAACCGAGCTAAACTTTCAGCAATTTGATCCCAACTCTCATCAGTGACAATTTTATCAGCAATCCCTTGAAATAACTCCCCTTGTTTGCTTTTCTTGACAAATTCTTTCAATCGTTTCCCCGATTTTTGTAAAATGGCTTGGTAAACTTCCCCATTCGACCACCAAACACCCGGTTGAGTTAATAACCAGGTTAGGATATATTCTTGGGCGTGTTGTTCCTTAACCCAAGTGGCAAGATACTGTAATTCTTCCATTGGTTCCATCAAGCTGCACTCAAATTTTGTTGATCAATCTTTAAAAAAATCTGACTTAAATTATACACTCAGTAAAATCAACGCTAAGGTAAGAAGATTACTGCACTCAGTAACCCACAATATTACAGTCAATTGAAGTCTATGACACTGCAAAAATTTGGTGTAATTGGTCTAGCCGTCATGGGTGAAAACCTAGCGTTGAACGTCGAGCGCAATGGGTTTCCGATCGCAGTTTATAACCGCACCGGAGCAAAAACCGATGAGTTTATGCAGCAACGGGCGCAAGGAAAAAACGTCAAAGCTGCTTATACCCTGGAAGAATTTGTCCAATCTTTAGAACGTCCGCGCCGGATTTTGGTGATGGTGAAAGCGGGGAAACCCGTTGATGCAGTCATCGATCAGCTTAAACCGTTGCTGGATCAAGATGACATGATTATTGATGGGGGTAACTCCCTCTATGAAGATACCGAACGCCGCACAAAGGAACTAGAAGCCACAGGTTTAGGGTTTGTGGGGATGGGAGTCAGTGGCGGAGAAGAAGGTGCCCTCTGGGGGCCAAGTTTAATGCCGGGAGGAACGGAAGCGTCTTATAAAGAATTAGAACCGATTTTAACGAAAATTGCCGCTCAAGTCGATGATGGCCCCTGTGTCACCTTTATTGGGCCAGGGGGAGCAGGTCACTACGTTAAAATGGTGCATAACGGTATTGAATATGGCGATATGCAGTTAATTGCAGAAGCCTACGACTTGCTGAAAAATGTAGCGGGGTTGAATGCGGCTCAACTTCATGAAGTTTTTGCAGAATGGAATACCACCGACGAACTCAATTCTTTTTTAATTGAAATTACGGCGGATATTTTCACCAAAATTGATCCTGAAACGGGTTTACCGTTAGTTGATTTAATTGTTGATGCAGCCGGACAAAAAGGCACCGGACGTTGGACGGTAATGAGTGCGTTAGAGTTAGGCGTTTCTATTCCAACTATTATCGCTGCGGTCAATAGTCGGATTATTTCTTCCTATAAAGATGAACGGGTCGCCGCCTCTGTGGAATTACCAGGGCCAACGGGTGAATATCAAGGAGATATTGCCAGTTTAGTGAATAAAATTCGGGATGCGTTGTATTGTTCTAAAATCTGTTCCTATGCTCAAGGAATGGCGTTATTAAGCGCCGCTTCTAAGGAGTTTGGATACAATTTGGATCTCGGTGAAATGGCGCGAATTTGGAAAGGAGGCTGTATTATTCGGGCTGGTTTCTTGAATAAAATTAAAACAGCCTTTGGCGAAAATCCGAACTTACCGAATTTGTTATTAGCACCGGAATTTAAACAGACGATTTTAGATCGTCAAGAAGCTTGGCGGGAAGTGTTAGTTCTCGCTAATCAATTTGGAATTCCAGTTCCCGCTTTTAGTGCGTCCTTAGACTATTTTGATAGTTATCGACGGGCTACTTTACCCCTGAATTTAACCCAAGCTCAACGGGATTATTTTGGTGCTCATACCTATGAACGCATTGATAAACCCAGGGGTGAATTCTTCCACACCGAATGGACAAAAGATTAATTCAACTTATTTTTAAGCTAGGTTGAAATTTACCGAAGTCCCCCGTTATTTTAGGGGGACTTTTAGTATGAAAACCTATTTATAACAACCGCCAAGACGGTTAGGACGCAAGGCGCAGTCATTAGCCGGACAAATCAAAGTTTAATTGATTGAGTTGATAACTAATAAAAAAATCGTCAATTAGTTTCCATTAATATAGCAAGTCTAAATCAGTTATATCAATGTCTTAAAATTCAATTCATCGTAGGGGCGAGGCGCGCCTCGCCCCTACTGGGATTTGTGTCCAGTTTTGAGGATTAATAATACTGATGATTAGGATTGTACAATCTATTTAGACTTGCTATACGACTAATTTCTTAGTCTAAAGCCTAGGCTTGTAGAAGCCTTACTCTGACTGGATTATAAACCCCCAAATCTGAGGGCGTCAAGTTTCGCCTTTAATAAATACTGCGATTTTTCACGACAAATAGACTCTCTAGTATAGCAATAAAAAAAGATAAGAGTTTTTCCTGATGGCTTGGATCAATAGAGAAGAAATTAATACAATTTCAAACATTAATTTCTCTATTATCAAGGAAAATTAACCATGGCTGAACTGTTCGTTATTAATAATCAAGATTCGGGAGCAGGCTCATTACGAGACACGATTAATCAAGCTCAGTCTGGTGATATTATTAAATTTAATCCGACTCTCTTCGGAGGAAATACTATTACCTTAACTACCGGAAAATTAGATATTCCTGTAGGTAGAAATTTAATTATTGATGGGATTGATAATCCTAATTTAATCATTAGTGGAAATAATCAATTCACGGTTTTTTATCTTAATTCAACCTCGGTTAACCCTACCAGTTTAACCCTTCAAAATCTGACGATTAATAATGGGTATACTTCAGACCGAGGCGGTGGAGTTTCTACAACTCATCAAGGAATTTTAACCATAGATAATGTTAAATTCAATGATAATATCGCTGACAAAGGTGGCGGGGCAATTTTTAGTGCTTTTGAAGGTAATTTAACCGTTAATAATAGTGAATTTAATCGTAATAAAGCGATCGCAGGAAATGATGAACGAGGTGCAGGAGCGATCGCCTTTTGGGGGCCTAGAAATATTACCGTTACGAATAGCCAATTTAGTGAAAATGAAGGAATTAATGGTGCAGCTATTAATAGTTTAAATGGAAAATTAACCATTGAAAACTCTACCTTTTTAAATAATAAAACTACTGCTGCTGTTTATGATACAGGTAAAACTAACCCCTCTTTAAGAGGATCTGGAGGGGCTGTTTTTGCTGACCGTGCTAGTGCTAAGGATGAACCATCAGGAACAATTCGGATTGTTAATAGCCGTTTTGAAGGTAATATGGCTCGTGGACAAGGGGGTGCGGCTAACTTATTTGCTGGAACTCAAGATAACATTATTTTTGACTCCAATGTTTTTATTAATAATCAAGTTTTACCCCTTCCCGGCGGAAATAATGGGAATGGAGGTGCTGTTGTTCAAACCAGTAATGGATTAAATCAAGGATTTACAATTAACAATACGGCTTTTATTAATAATACCGCCGCCAATCAAGGCGGGGGCATTTGGATGATGGATGCTCCCACAACAATTACGAATAGTACCTTTTCAGGAAATCGGGCAGAAGCAACGACTGTTCAAGGCAATGGAGGAGCAATGGCTCTTTATGGCCCGACTAATATTATTAATACTACTATTGCTGATAATTATGCGGGATGGGCAGGCGGTGGAGTTTCCGCAGCATCAGATGAAACGGTCACTGTTCAAAATACAATTTTCTATAATAATACAGCTAATAATGGTGGAAATTCATGGAATATTTTACAACATACTAATCGAACTTTTAGCGATTTAGGGGGAAATATTCAATGGCCTGGAAATCCTAATCAAACAGGAAATCAATATGATGCGACAACAAATATTGTCAAAGTTGATCCTCAATTAGGAACCCTCCAAAATGTCAACGGAACTTATTTTTATCCTTTATTAATTGGTAGTCCCGCTATTGATACCGGAGTCAATAATTCATTAACAACTGATCAAAAAAATCAACCTCGTCCTATTGATGGCGATCAAAATGGTACATTAATTATTGATAGTGGTGCTTATGAGTTCACTGTTACCCCAACCCCATCCC